>JASJDX010000224.1 GCA_030064975.1 Pleurocapsa sp. MO_192.B19 | reverse complement strand
AGGACGTTCAAATAAGGCGAAAAAGAATTTAGCTCAAGGGTCTGACTATCGTTGCCATGTAGAGTGGGTGCTCAAAGCCACCCCAGGTAGTGAGCTTCAAATCACGGCACTCTCAGAAAGAGCTGGTACTGTGAGCACGCTCTTGACTCTGCAACCGAAGAATTGATGAAGTCGAAGGTACTCCGCCGTTGTTGTCAATCACCGATTTCTGGTTTAAGGGGTTTTAATTTCTTGATTAGTTCTACCTACCAAATTCGTAAATCTTAAAAACATACCCTTGAAAGGTCTGACCCCTCACCCCTCATTCTTTCAAATTACCATCCCCAGCTGCCTATTTCTCCCTTAAATGGCCCTACTATATTTTTAGTAATCCAGCCGCCATAGAAATCTCCTGCTTGTGCCTGAACTTGTTCGTCATCAACATAGCAAGCATCCATCTTACTGGGATAGAAAGCGACATAATTTTTAATTGGAGCAAAATCAATATTAGGTTGAGCATAGTACCAAGCTGCATTAGCTACTTGCCGATCTTTAACTACAAGATCGTAATAATTAGCAAAACCTTTCCATTCACAAAAAGATCTCTGGGAGTTGGCTGGCTTGAGGTATTCAGTTTTAATATCTTCTGGGGGAATATAGTAAACAGGGGGATGACTGGTTTCTAATACCCGATAAGTATTACTACTATCAGCGATAGTAACCCCATTAAACACAATCTTAATCCGCTGCGGCGATTGAGTTTCCCTCAGGCTGCGCGAGCGCTCTAAACGTGGTGGACGGGGATAATCCCAAACCGATTCTTGTCCTGGTTGTGGTTCAATTCGCTGTGGATGATTTAGACTCATGATCTACTTTTTATTACTTATCCCTGAACTACTTGTTTAATCGTGGTAAAAGTTTCTACGCTAATTAACCCCTGACGATATCCTTTTTGATTAGACATTCCCAAAAAGATATTCTCTCCCCCGTCAGGATTGCGAGAAAATCTGGGGGAAGTATTAATATAGACTAAAGCACTGTCAATTTCTTGAACAAACTTACGGCTTTCTTTATAAGATTCTGTAATAATGCAGTCTGCATGACCACTACTATAGCGATTGATCCAAAATATTGCTTGAGATAGGTCATCAACATAGCGAAATGCTATTGCTTTGCGTAAATATGGTCTTCTCCATTCGTCAGGATTCAACAATTCCAGATATTCAGGAAATTCTTCTACCAAAGTTTCATCTCCTCGTAAATTAAATCCCTGTTGTTGTAGGCTGTTAAACAAAGATTGCAAAACTGAAGGTTTGATATTTTGATGAATTAATACCTTTTCGATCGCATTAACTGCATCTGGCTCATTATCGTGGCTATCGACAATTACCTGGCGCATCAATTCCAAATCACCGCTAAGCGACCAATACAGATAACAATTACCAATTGTAGTTCTCAGAACCGTTGCTGTTGCTTGTTCTGCTACTTTCTGTACTAAGCTAGGACGACCATAAGGTATAACTAAATTGAGATAGCGATCTTGGGTAACTAATTCTTGAATCGAAATACCTAAATCTGGAGAAATAGTTTCTAAGGAACTTAAAGGCAAGTCAGTAGTAGCCAGAGCTTTTTTTAAGATAGCTGCGATGGTTTGATTAGAATTACTAGCAGCACTACAACCCCTGGTAATTAAACTATTTCCTGTTTTTAAACACATTCCTGCGGCGATTACTGCTAATTCAGGGAAGGCTTCATAAACTAGCGCAATTGTGCCTAAAGGTATCAGTTGACAATAGGTTTGAGACGGTTCTAACTGGTAGGGAGCATTAGTTAAACGTCGTGTAGGATCTGGTGATTTAGATAATTGTTTTAAAATTGAGACGGTCATCTCTAGTCTTTCTGGGGTCAACTTCAACCAATCAACAATTGGTTCGGCAACCGCCATCTCACGACTCATTTCTAGATCTATAGTGTTAGCTTCGAGAATTTCATCAAAACTGCTTTCCACTGCTTTGGCCAGTACCATTACACCTTGCCTTCTTTTTGACCCCGATGCCTGGGCTAGTTTGGCAGCAGCCTTATGAGATTCTCGAACTATAGACAGCATTTGGGTTGAAGAACTTTGCATTGTTTTGTTATTAATGCCGATGGACTACTAACATTGTCAGTAATAGCAGCATAATTAAAATTAGAAATATTACTGCCCAAAAAATAATACTCTGTGCGATCATCCAGCGCAAGACTACAGGCAAGATAACTGCTGCAAAGATAGTCAAGCCAAAAAACAAAGCGAACATTGTTGGCAGGTAGTTTTGTGTCCAGCGATGATAAACATTTTTCCAGCGATTACCTGTCCATTGCCAAGATTTCTTCTGATAAATTGACGACAATTGCTCAATTACTTGACCATCTTTTTTGACTACGAAAATCTGTTGGCAGCGATCGCAACCTAAAGCCTCTGTCAAAACGATTGGCTTTAAATTACCTTTTCGTCTACAGGGACAGGGATATTCGCTACTTAAGTCTATTTTTTGTATTTTGTAAGAACGCACGAGGACTTATTAAAATTTGACTGCTAGATAAACTTTGACAAAGATAAATATTTGTAGAAGTAAATATATTATTTTAGGCAATTTTTCTCGCACTCCTCAACCTAATTTTAATAAAGCCAAGAGGTTTTGTAACTAAACTACTTTGTAAGTCTACTTAAGTTTTGTAAAGCGGTTGAGGCGATTCGAACGAGCGATATTCACCTTTTATTAGCTTAGTTGTTAATAGCTTAGTTGTTAATAGTTGATGATTGATTATGGTTATCTCAAGATAGATTATGGCGATCGCTCAAAATTTCGTAGCCATCTCGGGTAACTAATACAGTATGCTCAAATTGGGCAGATAAATTATTATCCACAGTAACTACTGTCCAGCGATCGCGTAATACTCTGGTATGTTTAGAACCTGCGTTAAGTATGGGTTCAATTGCTAGAGTCATCCCTGCTTTTAATTTTACATTGGGTATCCATTTAGTACGAAAATTAAACACTGAGGGGGCTTCATGGAGGTTTTTCCCTACACCATGTCCAGTATATTCTTCTACTACACTACAACCATTGGCTTTCACATAGTCTTCGATCGCCTCAGCGATATCTAAAAGATGATTACCCTGCTTTACTTGCTCTATGCCCTTATATAAGGCTTCTTCGGCAACTTTAATTAGTTTAGTCGCATCTTTAGATACTTTACCCACGGGAATAGTAATACAGGAGTCACCATGAAATCCATCACAATAAGCACCTGTGTCTACTTTTAAGATGTCTCCCCGACGAATTACTTTTTTAGGGTTGGGGATACCGTGTACAACTTCGTTATTAATACTGGCGCAGATTGAAGCAGGAAAACCATAATATCCTTTAAAGCTAGGAGTTGCTCCCATCTGGCGAATACGTTTTTCGGCATATTCGTCTAAATCGGCAGTTGTCATTCCTGGTTGTACCATTGCCTCAATTTCTTTCAGCACCGTGGCTACAATCTTCGCTGAACGCCGCATTTTCTCTATTTCTGGCTCAGATTTGATATGAATACCACGAGGATTACGCTTTAATGCAGGAAGTCCATTAGATTTAGAAGAATCTGAACTTGCTTTAGATTTGGGAAAGAGAAGATTAGTAATAAAATTCATCAAACTATTTTGTTATATCTCTAAAAGTATATCGCTCGAAGGAAAAATAAAGAATTTCTAGAAGAGCATTGGTAGAGATATTTTGGAAGCAGGGTAAGCGAATTATATTAAAAAGTTTTGAGCCACCTTCAACTACTACAACAAACCGCTTATTTATTTTGTTCTTGATAGGCGGTATAAACTCCCTGTACGTTATACCAATTAAGAAAAATGCGAGCCACCTGTTCAGCTAGTTGAGGTTGATTATGATTAATTAGCCACTGTAATAAAGGTTTTAGGGTACGCTCATTGAGTGTTCCCCCTAACGATAATATTCCCCAAAGAATGCGGTGTATAATAGTCATTTGGATCATCATTTTGACATCAAAGGTAGGATGTTTATGATAGAAAACTACCCCCATTTTGCCTCTTTGAATTTCTTGTTCGATTAACTGAGGAATTTGTTCTAAATTAAAAGCAGGATGCCAATGATATCCTACGGCTTTAGGACATTTGATTAGTTTTAAATCCAATTTTTTTAGGCGTACTCCTAACTCTAAATCTTCCCAACCATAGAGTTGAAAACCCGTATCAAATAAACCAGCTTTTTCTAACCATTTACGAGCGATCGCTACGTTACCTGTGGCAAAATAAGCTGCGGAAAAATCAGTTATTTTATAAGGCTCAGAGGTAGGATTATCAAAGTTATTAGTATTAATTACTGCTCCATAAGTAAACAGGCGATCGCTTTGAAGATTATCTTCACCTCTTACCAAAGCATCTGCATGAGACTGAAGAAAACTTTCTGTAACTACTAAATCGCTATCAATAAAAATTATCGTATCTCCTACGGCATTAGTTACCCCTAAATTTCTCGCTGCTGCTGCTCCTTGATGGTTTTGTTGAAAGATTTTCACGTGAGGTAATTTAGCTTGATTTTCTGCCAACCATACTAATGTTTTATCTCTTGAACCATCATCAACTAAAACTATTTCATAACCGTTAATTTTACGGTCAGTTAATTTTTGCTTTTCTAGGGCAGCAAGACTCTTTTTAAGAATTGGTAAACGATTATAAGTAGGAATTACTACACTAATATACATTTCTAGTCGTTCTCATTTAAAAAGAGCTCTAGTATAACATCCTAGTTTTTGTTTTTCTGAAGTTAAGATTTACTGTATAAAGCTGGCAATTGCTAACAATTTATGACTATTAATTGTTAGATTTTTTCTTGATATCAATAGCATATATTTACTCGAAGTAATTAGTTATTTTGAGCAAATCAATACTAATATTAATTTATTACTTATTGTCTTCAAAAATTGTCTTCAAAAATATCGCAAATGAACTTAGATGATTATACTTTATTCATTTTTTCTAATAACATTTTAATCATGGGTGCATCTTCACTATCAGGAGCAACTTTGAGAAAGTATTCTAAATCTACAACTGCTTCCTGCCAACGATTTATCTGATAATACAATAAGCCGCGATCGCGTATTTCAGCGATATTTTCCGGAAATAACCTTAAGATTCCGCTCATAGCAGCTAGAGCCTTATTTAAGTCTCGGCGATGTAAATAAATGTATTTAAGATTATTTAGCATTCTCGCTAATATCTGTTTATGACTGATGGGAGCAAGCATACTTGGTTTTAGTACAATCTGATGCTGATAAATTTGATTTAATTTCTCTTGACAATCTTGTTTAAACAAAATCTCTCCCTGACTAAAAGTATCGACAAAGATTTCTGCATCTTCAAATTTAGGGCGAATTAAAAAATGCCCAGGCATCCCTATTCCTACCATGGGAAAATTAAGACGTTTGGCAACTGCCAAATAAATTACCGACAGAGTTATAGGAATTCCTCGTCTATTCTCAATTACCTTATTTAAAAAGCTATTATCAGCATCATAGTAATTTTGATAATTGCCTCGGAATTTAAAGCAATCAAAAAGATGATAGTTAATTATTTTAATAACTTTGAGGGGATATAGTGCCGCGGGCAATTGTGGTCTAATTTCTGAAGCAAGCACATCCAAAATATCCAAATATTTTTGAATATCTAAATGAGGATATTCTGCCTGAGCATAACAAAGAGAAGCTTTCGCTAAATCTATATGCTCATCTGGTTGATTAACTTCCTGATAAAAATCATGCCATAGTAGTTGGTTATCCATCTGGCTTATTATTTAGTTTGATATCTGCTTTATGATTATCTTAATATTTTTAGGGCATTTATCATAAGCTAAGGCATTTATTTATTTTGACTTATTAAATTAGCGATTTAGTTAAATTGGCGATTTAGATAATAGTGCCAGAGTATTTTAGTAGCAATTGCTCTATAAGGTTGCCATAGTTTAGCAATTGACTCTAATTCCCTTGAGGTTGGACGAGTAGACAAATTTTTAATTTCTTGGATAGCGATCGCTACTGCTAAATCTTTACTAGGAAATATATCTCTACGCTGTAATGCCATCATGAGATACATATCTACAGTCCAATCACCAATACCTTTTATCGTTGTGAGTTTTTTTCTAATAGTTAAATCATCTAATTTGGCTAAACCATTTAAATCTAAAACCTCGTCAACAATAGCTTGAGCTAATTCACGACCATATCTAGTTTTTTGACGACTAAATCCAATTCTTTTAAGTTCAAGATCATTTAAGGCTAAAAAACTTTCTGGAGTTAATTTTTCTACTACATTATTCAGACGCTCAAAAGTGGCTTTAGCTGAAGCCAGAGAAACTTGCTGTTCTAAAATAATCTGCATTAGGGTAGCAAACCCAGGATCTCTTTGCCATTGTGGGGGGTATCCTATGGTATTAATGATCTTAGCCAAATCGCGGTCGCGACTAGTAAGTTCTTGTACACTGGCAATAAAAGATACTCGATCCATTTGTAAATACTTTGTCAATACCAAACTTCGTTAGAATTTTAGGTGTAACTATTTTTGTCTGCCAATCATGAGTCCGACTACGATTAATTTTGCCGATATTAAAGTAGAAACCCCAACAATAGAACAAGTGACGGCAGAGTATAAAAATATTAATAATGCTCTGGATCGGGCGAAAACTAAAGTAGAAAAACAAGAAGCTTTACAACAATGGGAAAATTTACGTCGCCGTTTAGATAGTTGGTCTGCTTTAACTTCACTCCACTTTAGTCAAGATACAACTAACCAAGCCTATAAACAAGCACAAGAATATAGGGATAAAATACAGCCAAAACTAACTGCGCTGGAGGTAGCCATGAAACGGAGGTTACTAAATAGCCCAGATAAAGCCGAATTAGAGTCTATTTTGGGTAAACAAGCTTTTAGCTTATGGTCAGCTGATGTTACTACCTTTGAATCTGTTATTGAAGCAGATTTGGTTGAAGAGTCTAAATTAGTTAATCAATATGTACAGCTATTAGCTTCAGCTAAAATTGAGTTTCAGGGAGAGACAGTAAATCTTTCAGGAATTCGTAAATACACTCAAGATAGCGATCGCAATATCCGTTATCAAGCAGAAAAAGCGCGGTGGAATTTTTTTAGCCAACATCAATCACAACTAGATAGTATTTACGATCGCTTAGTTAAGTTGCGTCAGAAGATGGCACAAAAGCTAGGCTACGATAATTATATTGGTTTGGGATACAAGCGGATGCAGCGTATTGACTACACTGAAGCCGATGTAGAAAGTTATCGTAACGAGGTAGTAAATACAGTTGTTCCCCTAGCGCAAAAAATCATTGCTCAAAAAGCCCAAAAACTCAATTTAGATCGGGTTAACTTTTGGGATGAATCTGTATTCGATCTCCAAGGAAATCCCAAACCCCAAGGAGATCACGACTGGATGCTTAAGCAAGCACAACAAATGTTTGATGCAATGCACCCAGAGTTAGGTAGTTTCTTCAAAATGATGGCTGAGGGAAACCTGATCGATCTCAAAACTCGTGCTGGTAAAGCTGGCGGTGGTTTTTGCACCAGTTTTCCGACGGAGGGTGTCCCCTATATCTTTGCTAATTTTAATGACACCAAGAGTGATGTCGAAGTATTTACTCACGAAATGGGCCATGCTTTTCAAGCTTGGCAAAGTCGTAATTTACCCTTAATTGACTATCTTTGGCCTACTTTAGAATCCTGTGAAATTCATTCTATGAGTTTAGAATTTCTGACTTGGTCACAGATGGAGAAGTTTTTCGGCAAAGATGCAGATCGTTTCCGTGAAATTCATCTAGCAGAATCGATCTTATTTCTCCCCTATGGCTGTGCTGTAGATCATTTTCAGCATTTGGTTTATGCTAACCCCCAAGCCACTCCTCAAGAAAGAAATCAAATGTGGCAACAAATGGAAGCACGCTATCTTCCTTGGCGACAGTATGGCGATTTAGCATATCCATCTCAAGGTGGTTTATGGCAGGAAAAACAACATATTTATTGTTCTCCTTTCTATTACATCGATTACACCTTAGCTTTATGCTGCGCCATGCAATTTTGGGTTAAAGCTGAATCCAATTTCGCTCATGCTTTAGCAGAGTATATTGCTCTTTGCCAGCGTGGAGGTAAAGCACCATTTCAAGAGTTAGTAAGTTCAGCTAATTTAGTTTCTCCCTTTAAATCTGGTTCACTAGCAGATGTGGTTGACAAAGCTCAACAATTCTTGAAACTATAAATTTAAAGCCTTGCTACTTATTTTCTAAGAAAAAGCGATCGCCTTATATAGCGATCGCTTTTTGAATATATTTAAAAAGATTAATGAATTTATACAGAAGATTCTTGCTGTTGATAGAGATAACAGTAACGTCCTTTTAACGCCATTAATTCTTCATGTGTACCTCTTTCCACAATTGAACCAGCATCCATCATCACGATGGTGTCAGCGTTTTTAATTGTGCCTAAACGGTGAGTAATAAAAAATACAGTACGTCCCTTGAGAGCTTCTTTGAGGTTGCGAGAAACTTCTTGCTCAGTAGCAAAATCCAAAGCACTAGTAGCTTCATCCAAAACCATCATGGCAGGAGCTTGCAAAATAGTACGGGCGATCGCAATTCTTTGTCTTTGTCCCCCAGATAATGCCGAACCTCTCTCCCCTACCCTAGTATTGTAGCCATTGGAAAGAGTCATAATAAAGTCGTGAGCAGCGGCAATTTGAGCAGCAGCAATAATTTCTTCGGTAGTGGCATCAGGGTTAGTTAAGGCAATATTATCTAAAATTGTGCCTTCAAACAGCAGGGTTTCTTGGGGAACAACACCTATCTGACGACGCAGTGAATACAACTCCACACGGTTAATATCATAGCCATCTACTAAAATTCTGCCTCCTTCTGGTTCATAGAGTCGGGACAGTAACTTAGTCATAGTACTTTTACCAGCACCACTTTCCCCAACAATAGCGATGAATGTACCAGGAGCGAACTCGGTAGTAACATTTTTCAACTGTAGGGGACCACTATTTTTAAAGCGGAAAGAAAGATTATCGTATTTAACTCTACCCTTAATAGCTGGCATAGGAATGTTACTACGGTCAGCTTCTCCTTCTTCAGGGTGATCGACAATATCAGCTAAACGTTCTAGAGATAGGGCAGTTTCTTGGAAGTTTTGCCACAGAGTTGCCAGACGCATGACAGGAGTAGTTACATAACCACCAATAATTCTAAAGGCGATTAGTTGACCCAGGGTAAGTTTACCATCCAAGACCAAGTAAGCACCCATCCCAATGATAATTACCCTTGATAGCTTGTTGAGAAAATCACTAGCAGACTTAGCTAAAGTAGAAGTAATTACAGTTTTAAACCCAGTGGAAATATAGCGGGCATAACGCTCTTGCCATTTCCAACGCGATCGCAATTCAATATTTTGGGCTTTAACAGTTTGAATTCCTGTTAATACCTCAACCAAATAAGACTGAGTTTCGGCGTTACGTTCGGCTTTAGTTCTCAGTTGTCTACGAATCGTGGGGGAGAAAATTAAAGTAAGGGCAATAAATATAGGGATAATTGCTAGAGATACCGCCGTTAGCAAAGGGCTATACAGCATCATTACCACTACATATATTACTGAGAAGATGACATCTAAAACTACCGTTAGAGCTGTTCCTGTCAAAAACTGACGAATACGCTCAAGCTCGTTAACACGGGTAGAAATTTCACCTACTGGTCGTCGTTCAAAGTAACGCAGGGGTAGCCTTAGTAAATGATCGATAATCTCTGAACCTAAGGTTAAATCAATGCGATTGGTCGTATCAACAAA
Organism: Pleurocapsa sp. MO_192.B19; assembly: GCA_030064975.1. Classification (GTDB taxonomy): domain Bacteria; phylum Cyanobacteriota; class Cyanobacteriia; order Cyanobacteriales; family Xenococcaceae; genus Waterburya. Next base: position 2,670 of record JASJDX010000224.1, on the reverse strand, counting down.
CAAATAGGTACGCAGGGTAGTCAGCAGGGCTTCAAAAATATTGATAACAATTAAGAAGAAGACCAGATATCCTAGAGTACTAGGGCTATTTTGACTAATTACCTTATCGATAATTACCTGAATCATCAAAGGGTTAGCCAATTGAAATAGCTGGACAAAAAATGAAGCAACAAAAACTTCAATTAGAACCCGTTTATATTTTTGTAAGGCTGGTAAGAACCAATTTAAACCAAATCTTTCCTGAGGAGTTTCTTTAGTTTTTTTCAGTAATAAAACTTCTCCGCCTTCGCCCCAAGTTTCAATAAAGTCTTCAGGTTTATAGCGGCGTACACCCAATTCTGGAACAGCGATCACTAATTCTTTTTCGCTGAGATCGTAAATTATTGCTAAGCTATCTTGCCAAGTTACCATACAAGGTCCTTCAAGGCGGGTAATTGCCTGGGCGGGGATATTAATCAATTGAGGATTAAGCCCCATTAATTCGGAAACCGCACCGCACAAAGGCAAAGATAAGATAGGTGTCCTTTCTAGCTGTTCGGATAAAACACGCTTGATTACCTCTTTGCGGAAAGGCATTCCAAAGTACTTACTCAACATTTGAAAGCAAGCAACACCAGCATCCAAAGTAGTTTTCCCCCCAACAAAGGGATAATTTTTAGACTCTGAGGCAACTGGTTCTTCTTCGCCTTGGAAAGTATATCCTTCTCCCAACCCTTCGGATTCATCAAAGTCCTCTTCCTCTAAATCCAAACGAGGAATAATCCCGATGCTATCTTGGGGATATTGCCCCAAAAAAGTTTCGCTAAATGCTGTCGTTTCCTCTTCTTCACTGTCAAACCAATGCTCTTTGGGAATGGAAATCAGACGAGCTGGTTGACTACCATTAACGGTTATAGTTTGACGATCTCTGGTCAATTCGATACGGCTACCAATGGGAAATTCCTTGATTGCACCACCACCACTAACTAGCCAAACTAAATTAGGATCTATTAACGGTCTGGCGATTTCCGTAGTTAGCTGATGTTCTCCAGGAGGTAAATAATGAACTTCTGCCATTTCTGCCGCTCTATCGGCTAATTCTGCTAGTTCCCAATCTCCTTGAGCCTGTTGTTCTAATTGAATCCCTAATAAATCGAATATTTCAACCTTGGCTGGTTTGAATTTATATTCTTCGGCTAGCTGAGGATACTGCTCAATTAAATCAAGAAAATCTTGATTATCTAAGGCTAAACATACCACTTCGGTACTTGCCATCGCAGTTTCACAGGGTAAGCCTCTGGCAAGATTAACCCAACCAATAATTTGCCCTGGTTTGAGTTTATCTAAAGTAGTGGGCATCTTGGTGCGGGGGTCATAACCCAGGAGTCTTACTTCCCCTTCAGAAATAATTGCTACCTGTCCCTGCATTTTTTCGCGCATAATCATCACTTTTCCCACTCCAAACCGCAAGGGTCTTAGTTTGGGCGCGATTTTAGCAATCGCCTCAGAAGAGAGTTGATTGAATTGAGGAACAAGAGACAGAAACTGTTCAACAATTTTAGTAGTGTTTGTATTTGTCATAAATCAAATATGGCTAACTGCTGACTGGGCTAGGTAAAAAAGATACTTTTTGCTTAATTGCCTTATTGAGCCATTCACGAAACAATTCATCCAACATTCTTTGTCGCATTGGAGCATCAAGTTTTGCTGAAAGATAGTTTTCTAGCCTGACGATCACAATCCATTCCCCGACTCGGGTTGGAGGAATTAATTGACCAGGCTGACAGGTAGCAAGGATCTGGGCAATTTTGGGATGGGGAGCATTAATTTCGACAGGGCCAATTAACCCTCCTGTCTGAGCCTCTGTCCCCTGAGAATATTCCATTGCTAGCGCGCTCAAAGTATTTTCATCATCTTTAATCCGAAAATATAACTCTTGAGCCAGCTCTGGTTTTTCGACCCGAATTAAAGAATAAACTATGCGATCGAGTTGAGATTTACGTTTGACAAAATGAGCTTCTACCTGATCGCCCCAATTTTCCTCTTTATATTTATCAATTCTCAATCTTTTGGTAATTACACTTTGTAACTGCTCTCGGCTCATCCCCTGTTTATCTAACCAGGCTTCAACCTGATCTTCTGAGGCAAGTTGATTCTGTTGACAAAACTGATTGTAGGTTAAGGTATTTTCTTCTTCTGTACACTCAACCCCAGCAATTAATTTATCAATCAGAATTTCTTGAGCTAACTTTGGCAACATTTGATACTGGGTCAATAGAGGAACTAAATCTTCCGCAGTATAAACTTGATTATCTACTTCTAAAACAACACTCATATTTTTTTGAGTTAGGTTGAAAAAACACTAAATAAGCACAGATAATTACAATTAATCTTATAGTTACAACTAAATTATGAAACCAAAATAAAATTTCACTAAGTAATACTAATATTTTGTTCTTTTGTATCTTGCTTGACTTATAATTCTCCCTAAAATTTGCTATTTTAACTTAACCTACTTTAGTTAGAATGACACATCATTTGTCGTTTTTGGTTAGTTTCAGAATTAAATAACATTGCTGCTAAGTAAAACTACTGCATAGGCACAAATCCCTTCTTCTCTGCCAACAGGGCCAAGTTTTTCATTGGTAGTTGCTTTAATACTGATCTGGTCAATTTCAATTTCTAAAGTTT
>JASJDX010000223.1 GCA_030064975.1 Pleurocapsa sp. MO_192.B19 | reverse complement strand
CTGCAACTGTTAGTCCTGGAACAGTCGTTGCGGACGACAGTTTGTTAGGAGTGCATTCTGTACTTCACAAAAACAATATACGGCCTGGAACTACATGGTTAGGCTCTCCGGCTATTTTCTTCCCTAAGCGTCAAGAAAGCGAATATTTTGGAGATAGCCTAACTTACTCTCCATCTTGGAAATTAGTGTTATCACGTTTATTTATTGAATTTTGGCGAGTTATTTTACCCTCTTGTTTTACTTGCGCACTAGCTTTTGGTTTCATTCAATATTATGTTTGGGCAATAAAAATTAATCTTTCTTTTCCCTTATTTACATTGTCACTTACGCCAGTTTACTTCGCACTTGCCTTTTTGCTTACATTGTTGGTGGTTGCTATCAAGTGGATTTTAATTGGAAAGTATAAACCCATTGTCAGACCACTATGGTCAAATTTTGTTCGACGTACTGAATTGGTAACTGCTCTTTATGAAAGTATTGTCGTTCCCTGTCTACTAAGCTTCTTCACCGGAACACCCTTTTGGCCTGTTATACTCCGCCTGTTTGGAGCAAAAATAGGAAGGAGAGTGTATAGCGAGACAACTTATTTGACAGAGTTCGATCTAGTTAAAGTAGGACATGATTCAGCAATTGAGTCTTCAACATCACTCCAGACTCACCTATTTGAAGATAGAGTGATGAAAGTTTCCAATATAAGTATTGCCAATAAATGCAGTATAGGTTCGAGGACAATCATACTGTATGATTCTCATATTAGTTCGGACTCTACTATTGATTCCCTTTCACTAATTATGAAAGGTGAAAAAATACCTAGCCATACAAAGTGGAGGGGAATTCCATCCAAAATCGTCGTGTCTAATTAGGGCTTGCTGAATAAGTTACGAGGTCTTATTTATCAGCAGTTTGGGATGTTTTTAACTTAAAAAAGTGCAAGGTTTTTCGCTTGAGCGATAGAATTTTCTTGCATTAAATTAAGATTGCTCATCTATTTTTCTTAAAAGCTAAGAGCTAAAAGCTAAGAGCTAAGAGCTTTTGAGCAGATATCTTATCAAATCTCAGTTTTTCAGCCAACCCTAAATAAGTATAAGTAAGACTGGGACTATGATGTTTTTAGCATCTAGTCCTTTCTTTTTTTTTTTTTTTTAACTCAATTCTTTTGTTGTTTATAAAGTGCCTTAAACTTTCTCTGCTGCACTTTATGGTCAACGATAGGCTGGGGATAATCGTAACTTGCTCTTTCTAAGTCCGGTATTTTGCCAGTTACTAAATACTCTGTTTCCATTGAGCTTATTTCGGGCAACCATTGACGGATATATTCTCCATCTTGATCGAATTTAGCTGCTTGAGAAGCAGGGTTAAAAATACGCAGGGGTTTAGGATCCATGCCACTAGAAGCACTCCACTGCCAACCACCATTGTTAGCAGATAAGTCACCATCATATAGCTTCTGCATAAAATATTTTTCTCCCCAACGCCAGTCGATAATTAAATCTTTAGTTAAAAAGCTGGCAACAATCATACGGCAACGGTTGTGCATCCAGCCAGTTTCATTTAGCTGTCGCATCGCCGCATCAACTATGGGATAACCTGTTTTCCCTTCGCACCAAGCCTGAAATTTAGTTGCGTCGTTTTCCCAGGGAAAATCTTTAAATTCGTCACGATATGAACCCTGGGCTAACTCAGGAAAGAAAAACATACAATGTTGATAAAATTCGCGCCAAGCTAGCTCTTTTTGCCAGGTTTCGATATTAGTTTTTGCTTCTTCACTGCGACAGTTATCTAAAGTATCTAAGGTAGCTTGCCACACTGTCCGAATACCAATTGCACCAAACTTAAGTGCTGCACTCAGCTGGGATGTACCATCAACATAGGGAAAATTGCGTTCTTCGTCGTAACAATAGATAGCGCGAGCGCAAAACTCTTCTAGCTTATCTTTAGCTGCGGTTTCTCCTGGGGCTCCTAATAGAGGATTATCCCATTTATAGCCTAAATCTTTGGCAGAAGGTAAAGCGATCGCACCAGCTTTAGTCGCTGTCTCTATTTCTGCCTTAGTCAAGCCTTTTAGCTGTTTGATTTTTTCAGTTACAGCCTGTTTATCTTGTTGAACCCAGCTACGCCAAAAGGGAGTATAAACCTTGTAGGGTGAATCAGAAGACTTAGTAAGCACATCTCCTGGGGCATGTAATAGCTGATCCCAAAAGTTTTTTGTGGCTATACCCTTTTCTTTTAAAGCATCTGCCACAGAGCGGTCGCGTTTTTTAGAATATGGTTCAACATCTAAGTTCCAGAAGACTGCTTTTGCTTGTAATTCTTCTGCTAGCTGAGCAATAGCTTTTTGGGGTTCGCCTTGAATAATTAATAATTGACTACCAAGCTGTTGATAATTTTGCTCCAACTCCTCTAGGCAGCCAATCATGTAGGTAAATCTGGCTGGTGCGATATCATCCCTTTCGAGGATATTAGAGTCTAAACAAAATATACCTACGACTCTGGAACTTTGCCTTGTTGCTGTTACTAATCCGACGTTATCAGAAATTCGTAGATCGCGACGATGCCAAAAGAGTATTAAATCGGACATAGGTTAATTAATGCTTTTCTGTTCCTCATCTTAACGTCTTTTTAGTTCACATGAACTGTCTAGAAAATAACTTGCAGAATGATCGTCTACTCTCAGACTCTGTATTTCACTCAAGCTTCTTGTATGCTATACGCTTTCTCTTGCTTGATTGGCAAAATATGGCAAAGTTTGGTTTTTGTAAGGAAATTTTTGATAAATAAAGCGAATCAAAAAAGGAACTGACAAAACAACTAAAAATAAACCCATCTTCCAACTAGAGTCAGTAACATTAGTTGTTGACTCGCTAATACTATTGGTTTCTACTATCAAAGCCGATAATAATTGTCCTAAAACTACAATCGTATTATTAATCATATGGGCGGTTATGGGAATTATTAAAGTCCTGGTTTTAAGATAAAGTAATGCCCAAACAATTCCTAGCATTGATATACCAATGGGGTTGGGATGAAAAAAACCGAAAATTATCGAAGATCCCCAAACTGCCAGGGGAAGATTCCACTTGATTGCTAATCTATGTAGCAATACACCACGAAAAATAAATTCTTCAGTAATGGGAGCAACTATAGTGTAGTTAATAATCTCTAAGCACCTATAAATAATAGGTATAGAGGATGATTGAGAGTTTTGTTTTGATACCGACTCCATCAATGACTCAAAAAAAACAGGCGCAACTAGGGACAAAAAGTAAAACGATAGTAGTGCTGCGCCTACAGAAAATATAAGTAGAATAATTGCTAGTCCTACCAGAGAAAACCAAGGATAGTTCGGATATAACTTGCCTATTATATATTGAGGATTAATTTGAAGTTGACGAAATTTTTGTAATAAGTAATAACATAAGCCCGAAAAACTAAAAAAATAAATAACATGAGTAACAATCGGATCTTGAGGAGCAGGAATAGTATTAAACGAGCTAGCAATAGCTCCATAAATAACAGAAAATCCCAAATAAAGTATCAATAACCCCAAAAATAAAGATCTAGCCTTAATTTTAGTAAAGGGATGAGCATCTGATTGCTGAGGGCTTATCATAGTAATTTTTATTAAAAAAACCTAAAAGCAAAATCATTCTTGTATTTCAGCTTAATAGTTGCTAGCTATTAAATTACTAATAAAATCATACTGATATAATAAGCAAAAAAATATCACTCAATCATTACTTTTTTATTGCTTTAAAAACAAATTAAGTATTGATTTTATTATATGGTATTCAGAACTACTAAAGATTTATTCAGTTTAAATTTTGCTTTTTAAATTTTGCTTTGGTTTAAGAGCTACTTAACCCTTAAAATTTATCTTCAATTTCTTCTCTTAATTGTTGTTCGTAAATATTTTGTAGATTTTGATGTTTAGATTTGCGAGAAGTACGACGATACTTTTTCGTTTGCAATTTAGGTTCGTATTGACTTTTGCCCGATCGCTTGACTTTCAATTTAACACTAGGTTCTTGATCGGGTTGTTGCTGCAATGTCTCCTGACGAGCGATCGCTTTATCTAAAAAATCAAGATAATATTCATATCTTTCCCAATCTCCTCTGACTACACAGTTTGGCTCATCTCGATGAAGACAGTTACTAAACTGACAAGTTCCTGTTTGTAATCTAGCTCTGGCTTCGGGGAAATACTGGGCTAAATCCGCAGGAACACAGTCTAAATCTGGTTGATTAAACCCTGGACTATCAGCTAACAAACCACCGTTAGGAAGCTCAAATAATTCCACATGACGAGTAGTATGACGACCTCGTTGTAACTTGCCTGATACTCTGCCAATTCTCAAATTGATAGAGGGAATCAAAGCATCAATTAAGCTCGATTTACCAACCCCACTAGGTCCAGCTACAACGGTAATATTTCCCTTCAAGCGTTCTAGTAAATTACTAATGCCCAACTGTCGTTTAACACTAATATAGCTGGCTTGATAACCCCATTGCTGAAGGCGTTGTTGCCACTTTTGCTGTTGTGCTGAGGAAACTAAATCGCATTTATTGAGACATAAACAGAGCTTTAGCGCAGTAGATTCTGCTTTAACCAAAAAGCGACTCAATTGCCAGGGGTCTAAAGTTGGTTCTTCCAGCGCAAAAACCAACAAAATGCTTTCAGCATTAGCCATAGGAGGACGCTGCAACTCCGTAGTACGAGGGAGTACTTGAGCGATCGCGCCTCTAGCATCTTGCCAATCAGGTTCTTCTACGATTACGCGATCGCCCACCATCACTTTTTGCCCAATTTTTTTGAGACGAGTGCGGCGAGTACAAAGTAAATACTCAGTTTCTGAGTTTTTTTGCAGCTTGACCTGATAAAAGTTAGCCTGAACAGCAACTACAGTTCCTAATATTTGGTAATCGTTCTCTTTGTAGTGACTTTGCCAATCACTATTTAATCGTTCTTGATCTGCCAAATCTTGACTGCTCACGATGTTGCAGGACGACGAACTAACAAACAGAAGAAGTCTTGACGCTCATCTATTTTTTCTACTTGATAGCCTTCCATAGTTAGGCTGTCGGGGACTTGTTCAATCGGTTCACCCGGATCGAGCCATACTTCTAATAAAGAACCATGAGGCATTTTTTCCAGGCGCAACTTAGTACGGACAAAGTTAATCGGGCAAGGAGTACCACGCAAATCTAGGTGAGCATTGGCGCGCTCAGAAGTAGAATTATCCGTACCTCTTAAAAAATCAGCATGGGTCACTTTTGAAACAAACCTCCCAAAAATCCTTCTTTGTTACCTTTTCCTGTAGCTTCTCCTCTCACGTGAGCTAATTTTTCTAGCAATTCTTTTTCTTCAGAATTAATGCGGGTTGGAATATTTATTTTGATTGTGATTAAATGATTACCGCGGCTTACAGGATTACCTAACTTGGGTACACCTTTATTTTCTAGAGTAAGAACTGTATTTGGTTGAGTTCCCGCAGGAATAGCCAATTCTTCTTTACCATCAACTGTATTTACATTTAGAGTACAGCCTAAAATTGCTTGTAAATAGCTAACCGTAATTTCTGACTTAATGTTTACACCTTCTCGGGTAAATTCCTTGTCTGATTCAACAAATAAATATACATATAAATCTCCTGGTGTACCGCTGCGAACTCCAGCGTCTCCCTCTCCAGAGACCCTGAGGCGAGTACCATTATCTACCCCTGGAGGGATAGTAATTTTCAGTTTTTTAGTTTCTTGCAGACGACCAGCACCATGACAAGTGCCACATTTCTCTTCAATTACCTGTCCTGTACCGTTGCAGGTGGTACAAGCCGACACTTGAGCAAAACTACCAAAGGGAGTGCGAGTTGCGCGACGTACTTGACCACTACCAGAACAAGTACCACAGGTTTTAACTCCTGTACCTGGTTTAGCCCCTGTACCGTTACAGGTACTACAAGACTCTAGGTGAGGAATTCTAATTTGCTTTTCGCCGCCAAATACAGCTTCTCGGAAATCCAACTTTAAGTCTAATCTTAAATCATCTCCTCTAACTGGACCATTGCGACGACGAGATTGACTTGCTCCTGTGCCAACGCCCCCACCAAATCCGCTAAAAATAGTTTCAAATATATCGGCAAAACCGCCCATATCACTATAATCGTATCCTGATGAACCTCCTGCACCGCCTACGCCAGCTTCACCAAAGCGATCGTATCTGGCGCGAGTTTCAGGCTCAGAAAGAACTTCATAAGCACGATTAATTTCTTTGAATTTTTCCTCGGCTCCCGCTTCTTTGTTGACATCGGGATGATATTGGCGAGCCAGACGGCGATAAGCACGCTTTAGTTCATCTTTATCTACATCGCGGGATACGCCTAGGATTTGATAGTAGTCCCCTGCCATAAAATCTTAATTTTTTCCTATGGTTTGTTGATTGTACTTTAACAAAATCAGAACCCAAAAATATAGTACGGTTACTACTACGAATAGGTTATTTCTGGTTTAGCGATGACAAACTTGATAAGATAGTGAGCAAAAACTTAGTGATTTTTAAAGTTTAAATCTATCTAATCAACTGTTTCATAATCATCAAAACCAGTATCGTCATCTAAACTTAGATCACCACCACCTTCAATTTTGGCATCGTGGGATACACTCACCACGGCTTTAATATTATTATTATTTTGCGCCAGATCAATTTCAGTTTTAGCATCAGCCAAATCATCATTATCGAACATAAATGAATCAGCCAAATCAGAATTCTTTTGTTGGTATACATCTGTACCAATTTCGAGTAGAGTCTGACGTAGATTTTCTAAAATACCGCTAATTTCTTTAATACTGGTGTTGGGACTATTACAAGCTATTTTAAATTTTTCTTTAATTTGAGCAATTTTTGCCTGAAGCTCGTCACGAATTAAATCCTTTTGTTCACTGAGAGTTGATTCATAGTTATAAATTAAATTCTCAGCTTGGTTTTTCAATTCAACTAGTTCAATGTTACGACGGTCTTGCTCAGCATAATCTTCTGCTTCTTGCCGCATCCGTTCAACTTCATTAGAGCCTAATCCTCCAGTATTACTAATAGTAATACTTTGCTGCTTTCCTGTACCTTTATCTTGAGCTGAAACTTGTAAGATTCCGTTAACATCTATCTCAAAGGAAACTTCAATTTGGGGCATTCCTCTTGGAGCTACAGGAATCCCCGTCAGCAAAAATTTACCAAGACTCTTGTTATCCTTCGCCATGGCTCTTTCTCCCTGAAGAACATGAATTTCTACAGTAGTCTGACCATCAGCAGCAGTAGAAAAAATTTGTGATTTGCTGGTAGGAACAGTAGTGTTTTTTTCAATAATTTTGGTAAATACTTCACCTAAGGTTTCAATGCCTAAAGATAAAGGAGTAATATCTAATAGCAAAACGTCTTCTACTTCGCCACCCAATACCCCCGCTTGAATTGCTGCGCCTGCTGCCACCGCTTCATCTGGGTTAACGGAACGATCAATTTGCATTCCTTCAAAAATAGTCTGAATCGCTTTTTGAACTGCAGGAATACGTGTTGAGCCTCCCACCAGAATAATACGATCTATCTCACTAGGGTTGAGATGTGCGTCTTTTAAAGCCAACTTTACAGGGTCTAAAGTTTTTTGAATTAGAGTCTTAGATAATTCTTCAAATTTAGCCCGACTCAATTCCATTTCTATATGTTTGGGTCCTGTTTCATCAGCAGTAATAAATGGCAAGTTAATCGTAGTTGTAGGAGCAACAGAAAGTTCTATTTTGGCTTTCTCTGAGGCTTCACGCATTCGCTGAAGTGCCATTTTGTCAGTTCTAAGGTCAATTTCCTCTTGAGCATAAAAGGTTTTAATCATCCAACGGACAATGACATTATCAAAGTCATCACCACCAAGATGATTGTTACCAGAGGTTGCTTTAACTTCAAAAACACCCTGCCCCAGTTGAAGGATAGAAACATCAAAAGTCCCTCCACCCAAGTCAAAAACCAAAATATGTTCTTCTCGCTCTTGTTTATCTAAACCATAAGCCAAAGCCGCAGCGGTGGGTTCATTAACAATTCGTAATACTTCTAATCCAGCAATAGTTCCAGCATCCTTTGTTGCCTGTCTTTGAGCATCTGTAAAGTATGCTGGAACAGTAATAACTACTTCTGTTACTGGTTCGCCTAAAAAGCTTTCGGCATCAGCTTTGAGCTTTTGCAAAATCATTGCTGAAATTTCTTGGGGGGTATATTGCCGATTGTTAATTTGGACATCGACAGTATTATCCCGACCAGGAACACACTTGTATGGAGTTCGAGAACGCTCTTCTTCTGTCTCTTCCCACCGACGACCAATAAACCGCTTGATGCTATGAACAGTATTCTGGGCGTTAGTAACTGATTGTCTTTTTGCTAATTGACCAACTAAACGAGTGTCACCTTTGGCAAATGCCACCATACTTGGAGTTGTTCGCGCGCCCTCAGAGTTAGCAATGACGATAGGCTTGCCTCCTTCAAGGACGGCAACACAACTGTTGGTAGTTCCAAGATCAATACCGATAACTTTTGCCATAGTGCTTAGGCAGTAACTTTCATTTATCTATTAACTTTTAAAGAAGTTGACAGCAAAATTTAAGCAATAGTCGGCATAGATATAGGATGCCGAAACAGCTATCTATTCGTAATCCTAAAATCTAAAGTAATTTTAAATTTGAGGATTACGTGTTATTTTCCTGCTGCTCTTCTTCCATCTTTTTCTCTTCCGAAGTTATCACAGGTTCTTTGGGAACAGCAACTTTAACCATGGCATGACGTAAGATTGTATCCCCCAAAACATATCCTCGCATTAGTTGCTCTATTACAGTGCCTTCAGGATACTCATCAGTTTGCTCCCGCAACATTGCCTCATGAAAATTGGGATCGAATTCTTCTCCTTCAGGACGCATTGCCGATACCCCCATTTTTTTGAGACATTCTACCAAGGTTTTATACACTCCCTGATAGCTGCTGTGAATTGCTTTTTCTCCTTCAGTTTCGGGTTTTAGTTGAGTTCTAGCTCGTTCAAAATTATCGACTACTGGTAGTAAAACAGTAATCACATTTTTTTTGGCTTGTAGCTCTAAATTTTCTTTTTCTTTAATGGTTCTACGGCGAAAATTTTCAAAATCCGCTGCTAATCGCGCATATTGCGCTTTGGTTAGCTCAGCTTGGTTACTTTTTTCGTCTAAAAGTTGTTTGAGATTGGCGTTTTCTTGTTGAAAAGCAGCAAAAATCTCTTCATTCTCGCTACTTATTGTGTCCTCATTTTCTAGTTCGTCTGTTTCTACATTAACTTGCGTAGATTGCGATGTATCTACGGTAGATTCTTCTGGAGTAGCCTCAGTGGATTCTGCTACAGAATCGTTGATCTCCGCTGAGTTATCAGGAGTGGCTAATTCTGTTGGGTTATCAGAAATGGTTTCTGGTTGTTTCTGCTCTTCTGTCATAGGAATATTGATTTCTCCATATACAAAATATAGGATATTGCATTCTTAATAGAAACTGTTAATTTCTCTTGAGAATTAGATAATTTTTGAAGTCTTCTTGCTAATTGAGCGATCGCTTTGAGAGCAATCACTTTGCTAATTGCGTAGTGTACCTACAAAGTAATAGCCCTGATATTAAGTTATCAAAAAATAAATTTTTATCTAAACTATTCAAATTATTTTTTTATTTCCCATCAAATTTAGCACTTTGTGGTGTAATCGACAGAACCTAAAGGCTTTAAAGACTCGACTGGGGATGTAAAAGAATGCGCACCAAGACTTGTAGCTGCTTGAGTTCCGAACGAAGATCCAGAGAAATAGCTGAAAAAATGATGTTTTGTTTGAGTCGGTTGAAATTTTAATAAAACTTTGGGGAACACTAAATAACGTGACTGAGATATTTTTATATTTTATGGCTTTATGGCTTATTCTTCTTCTAAAAGAACACGGGCGATCGCCCTACGTAATAATTTATCCCCTTTTGGAAATCAACTTGTGCAAAAGGGATTTATCGATGGCGACAAAATGCAGAAGGCTTTGGCTGAGAGCCGTAAAACTGGTCGTTCTTTAGTAGATGTGATTGAATCAGCTACGGGTAAACAGCTACCACCAGATTTATTACGTCAATATAAGAAACACCATTTATTTGAACTCAAAGTCCTCTATGGTGTGGAATCTGTAGATCCAGAATTGGAAACAGATCAACTCAACAATAATCAAATGGGGGAATTGATTAATTCTTTAATTTCCCTGGACATTTGTCGTCGTTATCGATTGATCCCGTTAAGAAAAGAAGAGGGTGAACCACCAACTTTAGTGGTGGCAATGGTAGAACCAGAAAATCTGGAAGCTCAAGATGATCTAAATCGTATTCTTCGACCAAAAGGGATTAACATTAAACGGCTAGTAATTACCCAATCCGACTATCAACAACTAATAGATCAATTTTTAGACGAGCAAGTTAAAAAAGAAACTGCGAAGAAAAAAGAAGTTAACGTTGACGTTTCTCTAGAATTAGATAATTTTGATTTTAATTTAGAAGAAACAGATGATGAGGTTGCCGATGACTTGGGTGCGGCAAATGAAGCTCAAGCAGCACCGATTATTACCTTAGTTAATAAAATTCTTGCCAAAGCACTACAAGATGGGGTTTCTGATATTCATGTTGAACCCCAAGAAGACAGCTTGAAAATTCGTTATCGCAAAGATGGCGTTTTACAACAGCCTTTCGATCCAATGCCAAAAAAGATCATCCCTGCCGTAGTAGCTCGCTTCAAGATTATGGCCGATCTAGACATTGCCGAAAAGCGTTTACCTCAGGATGGTAAGATTCGCCGTATGTTCCAGGGAAGAAAAGTGGATTTTCGGGTTAATACCCTACCCAGTCGCTATGGGGAAAAAGTTGTACTCAGGATTTTAGACAACTCAGCTACTCAATTAGGTCTAGATAAGCTGATTTCCCATGAGGAAACCTTAGAGATAGTTCGAGATATGGCAAAACGACCTTTTGGCTTGATTTTGGTCACAGGCCCTACTGGTTCGGGTAAATCTACTAGTCTTTATTCAGTATTAGCAGAAAGAAATAGTCCTGACATTAATATTAGTACTGCTGAAGATCCGATTGAATATTCTCTAGACGGTATTACCCAAGTACAGGTAATTCGCGAAAAAGGCATGAACTTTGCCTCAATTCTAAGAGCTTTTTTACGACAAGATCCTGATGTGATTCTAGTAGGTGAAACAAGAGACTCAGAAACTGCCAAAACAGCTATTGAAGCGGCATTAACTGGTCACTTGGTATTAACTACTCTACACACTAATGATGCTGCTGGGGCGATCGCTCGTTTGGATGAAATGGGCGTAGAGCCGTTTATGATTTCTGGTGCTTTGGTGGGAGTATTGGCTCAAAGGCTAATGCGTCGTGTCTGTAATGAATGTCGTATTGCCTACAATCCTACTCACGAAGAATTATCTCGATTTGGTTTGTCGGCTTCTGTGGAAGAGGAAGTGACTTTCTATAAAGCACATAAATTAGATGCAGATCGAATTGCTGCTGCTAAGGCTAGTGGCAACATATGTCCCAAGTGTAACGGTGTTGGCTATAAGGGACGGGTTGGGGTTTACGAGGTGATGCGTAACTCTGAAAGGTTGCAGTCTTTAATCAACGAGGGAGCAAATACCGATCGCATTAAGGAAGCTGCCGTAGAAGAAGGCATGATCACAATCTTGGCATACAGCTTGAACTTAGTTAAAGAAGGTCTTACCACCCTAGAAGAAGTGGAACGGGTAACATTTACTGACTCTGGCTTAGAAGCTGAATTAAAAGCCAAGCGGAAAAGTGGGTTGACTTGTCTTACCTGTAGTGCAGAGTTACAACCTGAATGGTTGGATTGCCCCTACTGTATGACTCCTCGTTTTAGTTAAGAGTGGACCTACATTTGAAAAGTTTTGCAGTTTTAAAAATCTATTTTTAAGAGGAAAAAATTATGGATTTAATGATCGAAGATTTGATGGAACAATTAGTGGAAATGGGTGGTTCAGATATGCATATCCAAGCTGGTTCACCAGTCTATTTCCGCATCAGCGGTAAATTAACCCCTATCGGTGAAGATCTTAGTCCTCAAGAGTGTCAAAAGCTGATTTTTAGTATGCTCAACAATAACCAAAGAAAGGAACTGGAGCAGCATTGGGAACTGGATTGTTCTTACGGGGTAAAAGGTTTAGCTCGTTTTCGGGTCAATGTTTATAAAGAACGGGGATGCTATGCCGCTTGTTTACGGGCATTATCTTCTAAAATTCCTAATTTTGATCAGTTAGGCTTGCCTGATGTGGTCAGAAATATGACAGAACGACCGAGGGGGCTGATTTTGGTCACAGGCCCTACTGGTTCGGGTAAAACTACAACTTTGGCAGCGATGTTGGACTTAATTAATCGCACCAGAGGTGAGCATATCTTAACAGTTGAAGATCCGATTGAATATGTCTTTGACAATATCAAAAGTCTATTTCATCAACGACAGAAAGGAGAAGATACGAAAAGCTTTGCCAATGC
>JASJDX010000222.1 GCA_030064975.1 Pleurocapsa sp. MO_192.B19 | reverse complement strand
AGTAGCTTGAATTTTCTTAGGAGCGCGTCCCTTGGTAAAAATTGGTAAGCGATCGCGTAAATTATTAAGTGTTAATACTCTTTCGGTAGCATCTTTTGGAGGATTCATCGCTTTATACCATTCGCTAGCAAATTCATTTTTTAAGTCAAATGCAGCAAACAATCCTTCTTCACGGCTTAGTTCTTCTACGCTCTTAATATATTCCAGTACAGAATCCGCAGCAGGTTTTTTAAGTTTATCTCCTCCCTCAACAGCCGTATAGCGCATTTGTAAAACAACATCTGTGATTGTGTCATAGTCGAACTGTCGGAACTCACTGGGTAGTTCAATTCTCCATTTGCTAATAGCACCAGCACCCTCAAAAGGTAAATAGCGATCGCCTTGGAAGTTAAGTTCAAACATACCACTATCATTTTGACCCGTACTAACAGCGATCGCGTTAATGTGAACATTATCAGTTCTAAAGCGATCGTCGGTTTTGTCTATTTTTTCGAGATAGTCATTTTTATCTTTGGCGATCGCACTGATGCGGAATTTATGCTCTAGTAAACGCAGGGTACAATTCAGGCTGGTATAGGGGCCGACTACACAGGGTACAGTAAGAGCTATGGATTTAATGCGTCGCATATAGTGACCAGGGAAATCCATATCGAATAACACTTCGGGAAGGGCAAATTCACAAGTTCCAGTTTCCTTGAGTTGAAGCAAGGCTAAGGGATTTATTTGTCGGAGGGAAATTGATTTAGAAACTTCGTAATCGTAACCGCGTTTTTCCTGGTAAGCAGCTTCCAGTTGTTTCAAGCCAAGATACAGTCTTTCTCCTGCTAAGAGTCCATCGCGAGCAGCATCCCAGTAGCCAAACTGGATAAAGTTGGAAGTGGTTAATCCTCGCTCGAAACGGAAAACCTTTTCTGCCTTTTTAGCTATATCGTATGCCAAGGTATAGGCTTGGTAATAAAGTGTTTTGATTTCACCCTCCATCCAAGCGTATAGCTCTTGATTGGTGTATTTATTGCGAAGAAATTCTTCTACTTCTTGGGCGTTATCGATTTGTTTTTGCTGATTGGTAATTTCTTGCTGGGCGATATTAATCCGAATCTGCTGGGTGAGGATTTGTTTATCAATATTTTTGATTTCGTACCCAGCAATGTTAGCTTGTTGAACCCGATCCTGTAGTTGACGCAGAAAACCACCTTTACGGGAGGCATTGGTAGATTGATAAGACAAATCATTGGAGAAAATTTGTAAGATTCTAGCTTCCGCTTGTGCGGCACTTCCAAGGTTAGATCCACCAAAACTAATCGAACCACCAGCACCGAAAGGTTGAAATTTGGCAGAAAAGTTAGGTATTGAACTTAAAAGACTTGCAATACTTTCTTTTGCACCGATGTCAATCTGTAAGTACCTTGCATAACTAGCTTTATCTATCTCCTCTTTTTCATACTTACTTAGTTTCAGTCCACTTTTGTCAACTGGTTTTTCAATCTGATTCGGTAGTTCCTTAAAATCAGTATTATTACCTGGTACAGCAGCTAAATCTTTTCCAATGAGCTTGAGGTAATGCTGCAAGCGATATACAGGAGATTTTCGGCTCTGTTGGAGAGCTTCTAGTGATTTATTAACTTCCTTTAACTGTTTCTTTCTAACTTCCATCACTAGGTTGTGGATACTGCTTTCATGACTGGCTCGAAGTTGAGATAATCCCTCTGCATCTTTTTTCTCTTTAGCTGAGAGGAAGGCATTACCGAGAGATTTCAACTCGGTGCAGAGTTCTAAAGCTTTTTGCAGTAGATAATAGAAGCGGTAATTTGGTGCAGGGGTATTCAAATCATTTAGCATGCTGGATAAGCTAAGACCTTTGGCAGCAGCTTGTACCAATAATGCTGGATCGATGGGAGGTTCAAATAAAGGTGGTTTGCGGAATACACCTTCGATATTCTCACAGTTACGAATCTGAAATAAGCGATCGTCAATAGTTTTTCGTAGCCCTCTTAGTTTAGGATTATCAGGGATGCAGAAGTATAACGAAGTAGCAAAACCAAAAACATTTGCTAATCCTACTACATCATTACTCACACCAAGGGGAAAATGAGTCTGGTTACTAAAGGGAAATGCCAGCTCTAGCTCAACCATAGCGTTACCAAAGGCATCCCACTTATCTAACAAAGAGTTGTAAGTTTGGGGTTGGATTTTGCCACGTTCCTGCACTTTTTCCCAGGGATACCAGTTTCCTTCTTTTATATGGAAATAGCGGTAGTAGAAAAAGTAGGGTGCATTACGAGTGCGAGCGAAAATGTGAAGTTTGAAATATACTGGTTTCCTACTTTCATCTACTGCTAGTTTCCCATCTCGATCGAGTTCTTGTTCGAGAAAAAGCCCTACTACTTTAAGATTAGCCACCTCATCCACTTTGAACAGGTAACTCTTAATAGCATCTTGGACAGTTTGCTGATTGATATCTTTTTGCAGTAGTTCTGATTCCAATTCTTTATAGAATGGACTTTTATCATCCCGAAGTTCGGGTTCGAGCCAGTTTTCAGGATAGAGAAATACTTTACGGTTAGCTTCCCAAACCCGATACCGTTGCATCCATCCCCAGCGATCGCGGTCTAGAACTTGATTTTTAACTCCATATTTCTCTTCTAGTCCCAACAGACAACGCTGAATGAACAATTGGATTGAAGAAATGCCCTGTTTTATGCGGGAGGTTTCCATACAAGTATCCATCTGCACATCAATCAGGAAAAATTCAAACAAGCTGTCAGCGTCTACTACTCCCCAATTACGTAGAACCTGCTGCACCAGCAAATAATCAATTAAGGCTTGTTTTTGATGATTGCGTAACTCATCGTTTAATGGTTTAACTACTTGTTCCCAGTCTTCTTGGTTAAATCTTGCCCGAATTGCCTTACGGATGTCTTCAGCGATTTGGTGACAATCCCAGAATTTAGACGTGGGTTTTGCCCACTCAAACAGCTTGTCAATCTCAACCCCAATTTTGTCAGCTATTGCCAACGCTTTTTGTAACTTAACTAAGTTTACTTCGTTACGGAAAGCATCTAAACGATTCAGGTCAAAATGCTTTTCATCGATTAGTTTGGCAATATTATTCTGTTTCCAAACAGTAGCAGCAGCTATCTTGGCAGACAACTCTGTGGGATTTTCAGCAGTCTTAGCCCAGTTAAATAGATCTAGTAAGTTTGTTTCAGTTCTGGGTAAGGAGTTACGAAGAGTAGTATAAGCGTGCAGACGTTGCCAGTGTTGCAGAGTAATTTTATTGAAATCAAAATCATCAAAGTCAACAGAATTATTTTGCCAATAACTTATTTCATCGGTACTCAAGTTAAACCCATTAACTAGCAAAGCTGCTTTAGAGAGTTTGGTCAAGACCTCTTCTGTGCCTTGTTTTGAATAGTCGGGTAAAAGAGCCGAAGTGGGAATTTGAGCTTTGGGAGAAGTAGCTGTTTTCCAATGTAATTGTGATCCAGAGCGATCGCTTACTACTAAATAATACAATTTACCTGCTTTAAGTTTGACAGGATCGCTCCACCAAACATTAGAGGGGTCTTCCTGCTGATGGGGCAATGAAACCGACTGTCCATCAAGCATCAGGGGTGCAGGTTGAGTATCGCCGATCGCTATAAATATGTAGGAGTCATCTACCGATGGGATTAGATAACCCTGCCAACCGCTAGAATTATCTGCGGGGACTTCCTTGATTTTCTGTAAGGCACTGATAGCAGATTGGGGCGGTTCGCCCACAACTAATACTTCTGTTAGTAATAAGTCCGTTACATCACTGGGCAAACTGGCTACTCCCGATAAAGTTTCAATAATTAATCGATGGGAGAGTTGTTGTCGCAAAAATAAGATAAAGTGCTGGAGGAAGAAAAAACGTTTTTGAACAGCAGTATTGGTAACGGCTGTGCGGGAATCTTGTACCCCGGTCGGAAGATTCACATCTCCTGCCAGTAACCTGCTTTTGGCTAATTTTATATCAGAAAAAATCCCAAACAGTACATCATTGAAGAAATTTTCAGCTTGTTTAGCTACGCGAGCCAAAGCTTTCGCCCATTCTGGATGATTGGATAAGGCTTTGGCTTGCTTTTGTTCGGTATCGGTTAAAATGCCAGTTACTTTAAGGGTTGCTTGAGGAGGATTAGCATTTGCTTGGTTTTTGTATTGAATTTTAGCTGCTAAATTATCTGGAACTGAAATGGTTTGATTTGCTGGTGCATTGGTGGTGTAAACTGTCGTTCCTTCTAGCAAACCAATAATTTGTTCCACCACCGACTGTTCAAAGAACAAACCAGCTTTGGCTCTGACTAGATCTGTTGTTGCCTCTTCTTGGTTTTCTTCTTTAATTAACGGATGATCTTGTTCGATTTTATTTAAACCTTCGTCAAGGGTTTTAGCGATCTGTAATATGATTTTCTGTGATGGAGCAACTGGGCGTAGGTCATTATCGCTATCGCCGATAATATAATTGAGTTGAGGAAAGCTAAACCCTGTATCTTCCATTTTGCCCCAGGTTTCCAGCATTTCTAGAGTGTTATCGGTGTTTTCAAAGGGGTCGCCAAATAACTCAATTGCTGCCAATAATTCTGTTAATTTAATTCCTAAAACTTTTGCTAACAGACTATGCCGATACAATACCGAGACATTGGTTAAGGTCAAGTCATCATCAAGTTGACGAAATTCTACAACCGCTGTAATATCATCAGCTTTCAATCTCAAGGCAGCCATTAATACGGGCAAATGTTCGGAAATTTTAGCTGATGCTGTTAAATAATTACCATGTTTATCTGGTTTAAATACCTCGTCGATACCGAGGAGATTATGAGTTAAAAATAATCTTTTATAAAGAGATTTTTCGCCGTTAGTGCTGATATTAGTCCAAAAAGTTAGCAATTTGGCTAGTTCTAATCCTGTTAGATCGAGTAGTTTTTTGACTGCTACTAACTGATGTAAAAAATGGGGAGTAATTTCAGCAGTAATCTCTACGAGATCGGGACAGTCAAAATCATCATCGCGATCGCCGCTAATCTCGCTAAAATTATCTTTAAACATCTCAAACCCAACATAATCTAACTCTTGGTCACATATAGGTGAGGTTGCATTATGAGCTAAGGCTTTGTCGGTTTCATCAATCTTCCACCCCATTTTGTGCCACAGTCGAATAAAACGCTGAATGCGATCGTACTCTTCAACCTCTAATTGCGTTCCATCGAGGTGAATTAATCGCACTTTATCGAGATTACAGGTATCTTGGGCAGGAAGCCAGTTTAATTGTGTCTCGCGATTGCTGCCGACTATTAAACTACGTGAATCAATGAAGCCAATTGGTCTCTTTTCAGGTTCTGGAATAACTTGCAGCCAAGTATCTTCTTCAAATCTTTGTATGAATGGTTTCCCATCTACTCCAATGACTAGCCCAGTGATTGTGACGTTACCGATAGTAATACCATCTCGATCGACAATTGTTCCGTCTTTGCCTAAATATCCAACCAATTTCGGTTCAAAACTTTCTGCTAAGTCCATTGTGAATAATGAACCTTCAATTGGCAGCTTTAATCCCTCCCTCAATTCTAAAGTGATTAATTTGCCGATTCTCTCAAAATAACAGTAAACCCAATTCCGTAAATCTTGATGATCCATAGACCAATTAGGTTTTTGCTGCTGGCAAGGATCTGGGTGCAGAAAGGCATCTAGCAGTGGGACTAAGGGCTGAACTTTTTCTAAAAATTCAATCAGTTTGGCGAATTTAACTTGGGGATTGGAACTGCTGTTATCCACCAAAGTTTGTAAAAAACGATAGCTAAAGCGAATGCTGTCTAAAATGGTTAAAGCTCTGCCTTGGGGAAAGTTAGGGTTAATAAACTGGGTTTTAAGTATCTCCACTAAATCTACATATTGAATGCCCGTGCGTGGCAAAAACTGGTTTTTCACAAAAGTCAAACCCTGTTGGGCGGTTTCGTCTGTACTGAGCATTTCAGCTTCAGTTTGGTAATTGTAGTATTCATAAACTGGTTTAACCCCGATGTTTTGACGATATTCTGCTTCTGTATGCTCTTTTTTCAGAGTGATATCAAAATATCTTTTTGACCAAAAAGCTTCTTTGGTTAAGATAATATAGTCTTCTTGAGTTAACCCCAGAAACTCGGCATCCACTGCCCGATCTAAAGTCTCTTGATATAGCTTTTGTAATTCCTTCTCATCCTCTCCAGTCAGGGTCACATTCTCAAAGCTTATTTTTGCTTTTCGGTATGTATCTTCACGATCGGTTTCTGCTGTAATTGTCTCTGGCAGTGTTTGAGTATCGACGATCGCAGCTAGTCTGGCAACATTAAATTTTAGAGCCATGTCCCTAAGATCATTTATTTCCGAATCTTCGGCGATCGCTCTAACTATCGGTTCGTTATCTTCTGATAAATCTGCCAGGGAATATGCCAGGGCTACTTTTTGTAATAGTTCTGGGGGTTGTGCTTCTAGACTTGATAAAGTAGCTGACAAGTCACCGTCAGCTTCGCGAAGTGCTGTGTCAACTACTTGCTGTTCTTCATTGGTGAGAACTGTATTTAGAACATTGATTCTAGTTTGGTTCTGTAATAGTTGAAGGTTTTTAATTACGGATTGTCGAGGGTGCGATCGCTAAATATCCAACAGATTTTTTGTGTAAGCATGGGGTCTTATTTCCGCTCAAATTTTCCTTTAAGGGACTTCCAAGAAATTAATTCTTCCAAAATATGCTGCTAACCCTAGATGGCTAGGATAGCCGTGGACGATTTTTTTATTTGGAAGTCCCTAATTGCCAGTCCTTATTTAGTTAAATCATTGTTGAATATACCAGTGATCAGTTTTTTTTATATTCGTAATACATGCGCCGAAATAGATCGCGATAAACATCCTCCAAAGTCTTAGGTACACGGATCAAACGGCTGTCGCCTTTTTTGTGAGAAAAGCGGGTATATACCTGTTTCATCTCCTTAATAACTTCTTCCCTTGCTTGTATCAGCCTCACCATTATCACTGCCGCGGAAAAATAGGAGTAAGCAGAGATTTGGGTATATCCTTTTGCTTTTAGTTCTAATTTAATTATTTTCTCAGCAACTCGAGCTTCGATCTCCTGGGCTAACATAAAATTTATATATTCCTGTTCACTCATCTTCAAAGCTCTTTTTGCTAGTGCCCTAGAACGCAAATTTTCTATAAATTGCTCTTTAGTCATCTTAAGCAAATGCTTGAATAACTTATAGTGTGAAGAATAAGATGAAGACCCCATGTTATATTCTTTTAGAATCTTTCTATTTTGATAGAGATGCATCAATTCGTGAGCCAAAAAAAGTATTGATTTTAGATTCGTTAAATAGTTGGGGATTCTTATGACATTCGCTGTAGGAGAATAGTCACTTTTACCTGTTTTTTTATCTACAAAAACCTTCACTTTATATTTTTTCCCCATCTTCCAGAGATAAGAGAGGGTATGGGAATGTCTAAATGCTTTCGGAATTTGGCCTAAATTTAATTCTTTATAGCTGCCTGAGATTCTCATTCCCTCTTCGTCAGCGTAATTAATTATTGTTTTACTTCCACGAATAGTAATTGTTGTACCAGTAATTGTTGTTACAATTGGTATTATTTTTCCGTCTTCTTCAGTGAAGTTTATACGTATGTTTTTGTTTGCTTGTTCTCCAGTTTTATCCAAGAATCGAATTGGATTATCTCTCACAAACCAGTAAATATTTAGCCCATCAACTATTCCAGGCGGATCGCAACTTATCCACCGTCCTAACCAAGCTGCATAATACCTCGCCCCATGATAATAAAACCCACTCTCCTCATCCCGTTCTTTCCCCGTATAGCGATAACGCTTCAAACTCACTTCCGCTTGACTTCTTCCCGCCTGATACGAAGTACTCCCATAGGGATAATACTCCTCATAAGAAATCACCGCCCCATCCTTATCTAATTCCAAACTGGCAGAACCCAAATAGTTGCCCAATTGATAGCGAATCACGGGTTTAGGCGTATCAATCTTGTTCTCATCAAACGTCTTCGTTTCCACCAAGGTAATCCGCTGCTCATCATCCATAATATGCAGCGTTTCTCGCTCCAGCTTCAAACCATTATTATTACGACGGCGGAAGAGTTCAAAATCCCCTAAATAGATGCGTTCCTCAATCAGTCCTGCACCTTTCTCTACTACCTTGCGAACCCTCTGCCCATCAGCATCATAGACGTAGTAAGCTTTACCACCACCACCCAAATCCACCGACTGCAACTGGTCTTCAAAATCCCAGTGCATATTAGCAGCACCATTCCCATGATTAGCTAGATGGGGCATCCGAATCATATTGCCGTGGGGGTCGTAGGGATAGACTTGTGGATATACAGACTCAGCAGCGTAGCGTGTTTCACAGGATACCAACGGATTGCTCTGATAGCCTGTACTTAGCAATCTATTGCTATATAGATCATATTGATAGCACCGTCGCCATCCTGGATGCTCTGGGTTCGTTCCGTGGTGGATCATCTCTAGGATATTGCCCACCTCGTCATACACATACTGTTGCTGATACCTGCCCATCGCCTGCCCATTGCCTGGATGGGGAAGGTTCACGCGAGGGATATCTGTATCGCTGGTCGGTTTTGGAGAATTGAGCTTACCGCCTGTTTGCCCCAAGTGTTCCCGCCCCTCTGCTCGAATCAGCCGATAGAGCGCATCGTACTCGTACTTGCTGCTGGGAGACACGACATCATTGTTAAAAAAGATCGTCTGCTGGGCATCGTCCCGAATTTCGGTAATGTTACTCACGGGGTCGTAAGTGTAATGCAAATCCTGGAGGTGCTTCCCATCCTTACCCTTGGTCAGCAGATGGGTCAGGCGGAAAGTCTCAGGATCATAGGTGTAGTTGGTCTGCACCCCATTGCCATAGACAATTAACGTTCGCTGTCCTTTGGCATCATACTCAATATTCTTGACAAACTCTGTCCACTTTGGCTTCTCTTCCTGATTTTCCCGCTCGGTCGCGCCTCGCAGTCTCACCTCCACCTTATCCAGAAAATTAGCTTCATTATAAGTAGGCTTTATCTCACTATTATCGGACATTTTCAGCCAAATGGGTCGGTCAAGGGCATCATAAGCGGTTTTTGAGGTAAAGGTTTCAGTTTCCAGTAGCACCGTCCGATTCCAATCCAACCGCTGCTTATAATCCTTTGCCAGTTGACGACTACTCTGCTTGAGGTTGCCCTTGAAATCGTATTCCTGATTAGTGACCACTCCTGCCCCATCGTACTGCTGGTACACTTCACCCCGCAGGTTGTATTTCACCGCATCTTTAATCCCTTCCCCGTACACCGTCCGTTCCGCCAGAATTTCTTGACCGTGGTTTCCCCCCTTGACGTATAAATGGGTAGGACGTTGCAAAGCATCGTAGGCTTGCCGAATCTGATGCCCTCGGCTGTCCCAAGTACGGATGGGATTCCCTGCCACGTTGTTCAGCGTCCAGCGTTCCCCCGCATCCATACTCTTGAGGTAGATGCGGTGGGTATCTTCTTCCTCATCCTCCTCATCTTCATCAGAGCCAATCATATCGTAGGCATACTCCATCACGGGATTTTTGCGAGCATCGGTAATCAAACGGGGATTGCCCTCAATGTCAAGCTTGACATGGGTTTCGTACTTGCCTTCCGTGCCATTATCCGCAATTGTCAGGAAAGGACGACCCAATACATCCAGATGGGCGATCGTGGGCGTGCCATACTCAGTTCTCTCTGTACTACTCTTCTGCTGCACTTCAGCCGTCAGCTTCGCTGCCCGTCGTTCCGCTACTTGCGACGGGTCTGACCCAGCAAACTCGGTTCCCTGACGCTCTCGATACCAGCGACTCTCCCAAACCGTATCATTCTCATCCCAGGTCTGCTGCTGCCAAGCATCAAACTCCACCTTGGAAAAAGTGCCATTAGGTAAATCTGTCCGAATTACTCGTTCTAAAGGATCGTAGTGAATAATCGGAGTTACTCCACACTCCACTAGATCGGCTTCATCTTCATAGGTATGGGTAGGGCTAAAGAAATGCTCATACTGTTTAACTGGTTTACCTTTGTTATTAAAAATCGTGCGTCCCGTGCCCACCCAACGGGGTTCTGTAGGCTGTAGATTCTGGTTACAGCGTAAAACCCCTTGAGCATCCCGCACGGGAGCCAACCCTGCTTCAGCCTGGATTTTTTGCTGTATTTCGCGACCAAACCCATCGGAGTAGGTAAAACTGACCTGTACTTTAGACTCTTCCCCTGCTAATAGGTCACTAACATGGGTTTCTCTAGCTAAGGTAGCAGCAAATACAGGTTCTCGCCCTTTAGTATTGATAAACCTGTTGAGATCGTAGATAATTCGCGTGGTGGCATTGCCTAACAGAGTGACTGCGGTAGATAAAGAATTACGAGAGAAATCATCAAGCTGCTGTTGGGTGAGATCCGTTTCAAAATTATCTAAAGAATCACCTTCCTGGAGAGACGGCGCAACCTTACCCATCACTGCTGTTCCTGCTACCATTCCCAGAGCATCAAAAGCCACTTGATCTCGATTGCCATTTGGGTCTGTAATTTCCTCTGGCTGGAGGGTTCGATAATTATTACGCACTCGCACCGTATTTTTTAGAGGATCTATTGTCTCTATAGCTAACAACCGATAGGTATCGTAAGTAGTTTGATAGCTTTGCTCAAAAGGATCTTTAACTTCAGTCACCAGATAAAACTGAGCGGGATCGAATGCCTGTCGCCCCGAAGGAATCCACCAATTGCCCTCTAGCTGAACATACCTTCCTTCCTGACTGAGCAGATTATTTAATTCCCCAGTGCCAATCTTGCTGTTATAAATTGAGTTAAGCAGTCCAGGTGTAAATGCTAACTTGAAGCTTTCACAAGGGAGCGCCAATGAATCCACATCCTCTAAGTCCAAACGAGCTGGATCGGTCGTATTTGACTGACTGTCAGCTCGGTAATAGTTTCTAATCTGCTCAATTACACGCTTTTGCACAAGTCCAGCAGTGGGAGTTGCCTCATAGTCAAGACTACTGGCACTCTCCACCTTTTCTCGGACTTCCTCTAAAGTGTAGAGATTGGCAGCAGGCAATCCTGTAATTTCATAAGTAATAGTTTCAATCGGAACGCCAATGCGATACCAATTGTCCTGATTGCGATACCAATTGTCCTGATTCGGTTTATTGGTAACTCTATTTTCGGTGTAGGTAACAAGAGTTTGACCTTGCTCAGGATGTTCGGGAGTTCTACGGGGATAAGCGATCGCAACTGACTTCAGCACATTGCCAAATTCATCTACCTCCAAAGTCATTTGATGTGCGATACGAGGGTCATCTGGATTGCGCTCATATTGATAAGCAATGCTTTCTCGTGGATGAGTAAAAAATACGGCGTAACGATTATCATTTATGGGCTGAACCAGCCGAATCTCATAATTCGATTCAGTAACCGTGTAGAGATGTTCGACTAGCTCGGTTTTATTT
Organism: Pleurocapsa sp. MO_192.B19; assembly: GCA_030064975.1. GTDB lineage: Bacteria > Cyanobacteriota > Cyanobacteriia > Cyanobacteriales > Xenococcaceae > Waterburya. The sequence goes on along the minus strand of JASJDX010000222.1, from coordinate 1,070 downwards.
GGCTCTACGGAGTAAACTTCCTGTCTAAGAACCTGTCCTCGCAAAGAGCGACAGGCTTCCCGTTCTTCTTGACTAGAGAGTCCATCAGGTAAAATCGTGTCGGGGAATCGAACAGCTTGAGTATCCCCCTTGTAATATTCCTCGGCAAATAATTGAGAAATATGTTTATGGTCACGATAAAAACCAGTGTGAAACCAAGTTTTAGTTAATATTGTCGGAATATGTAAGCTTTTATCCGTGGCGTTGGTGACACCATCACCTTGAAACACTTCAAATGTTTCTGTATCAACTTGTTCAACATAGCCAAAACCGCGAAACTCTCTTTCTTCTCCATCGAAATAACCATGTCGGTAGCGATAGCTGCTCACGAATTTGTTCCCTGAAATGCGGTCTAAAGTTTCGACTCGCTCCACCACTTGAACGGGAAAAGGAATTTTCGTAATCCAAGGTTTTCCTCCTGCCTTATCTTCCAAGTAAAACTTAGTCGAAGCAGCATAATCAAGCTTAGTTTCTGCTCCCAAATTGTTTTTAATCCCTCTCAGCAAATGAGGCTTTTGTCCTCCCATCAAATCGATGTACTGCATTTGCGGATGGTTGGTTCCTGGTAATGGTGAAGACCAAACCAGACAAGCTGTGCCATTGCCGAATAAATCTACCATTTGTACCGAGGTCAGATTATCGACTGGGGGAAAACTGTTTAATTGATGTACCTCACTCCAACTATTGCCAGCTTGATTAAACCAGATATGAACTTGTTCCCATCCCAGATAAATTAGATCTGTGGTTCCCGAACCATCGATATCTGCTAATTTAATCCGCCCTCGGTCAAACAATTCTGGACGATCAAAATAGGGAGTATTGCCCATTGTCACCTTGGAACCAAACTTGCCGTAGCCCATATTCGACCAGTAACAAACATCTCCATTACGGATGCGGACAATATCATTCAAGCCATCCCCAGTCATGTCTGGCAAATAAACTGACTGTTCGGCATCGGCAAAAATAACGGTAGGATTTTTCTCTTCCTCAAATAACTTATAAACCCGATTAGACTGTCCAAAACCTGCTTC
>JASJDX010000221.1 GCA_030064975.1 Pleurocapsa sp. MO_192.B19 | reverse complement strand
GTTATAAACTTTAGCTTAGAAATCAAAACTAAGTTAAGCAAAGTCAAAACTGCACTCAGGATAAATAAACCCGAATAGCCAATAGCTTCTGTTATCGTGCCACTAATACTACCTGCGATCGCACTACTAACAAAAGCAATGGAAGTTTGAATTGTAAAGTCTCTTCCTGCACTATCGCGATCGCTTTTATCCATCTTGATAGTGGAGGTGGCAGTTTCGGCAAAACCAAAAGTGCCGTTAAATAAAATACCTAGACTATACAAAATAACGAGGCTGCTAAATCCCCAGGCTGGCAATAGAAAAGCTGAGATAACTACCGCTTGAAAGCAACCCCCAGCAATCAACAACCTTTTGCGGTCTAAAAAATTAACTGTCATACCACCAACCAAAGCCCCCAAAGTTCCCACGCCATAACTGACAACTCCCAAGAGTAAACCTATTTGCGTCGCCGATAAGTCTAAATCGACTAGTAGAGGACGAAACATAGTAATTGCCATACTTGAACCAGTAGTATAGGTAGCTAAAACCGCCAGCCATAGCCACAATTCCCGACGACCAAAAAAGTCACCCAAGTCATGCCAGATCGGAGGTTCTTTCCCTGGTGGTTTGACTCTCACTTGTTCTTGATGGAGTAAGATTGGGACAAGGGAGACTAACATGATTAAAGCGATCTCCAACATAGTTTGTAGATCGCTGGCAACATCAACATGACTTTACACTCTCCCAAGCCAAACGAGAGAAAAAATAATTTAGGTATTGGAGCTAACCACAGTTAACCACGGGTGAACGAAAAAAGGTGTGGCGGGGGAAAAATTTGTTATTGTAAATAATACGCTAACAAATTTTTATCGTCTTTTTTCTCACCCATTTTATATTTAAGCGAACCGTGAGTGTGACTGTCTTTATTTCGCTCTCCTATACGCTATGATGGTTAGGAATCAACGCCAGGTACTCACCTCGAAAATGGTGAAGAGTGCTAATAACTGGATTTGGGGCTGATCGCCCTAATCCACATAGGCTTGTCTGCTTAACCATGTCGCACAATGCTTCTAGTTTCTCTAAGTCTGCTAAAGAAGATTTTCCTTCACGTATTTTAGTTAGTAGTTGATATAGTTGAACCGTTCCCGCACGGCAGGGAATACATTTACCACAGGATTCATCCATACAAAATTCCATAAAGAATCGAGCCACATCTACCATATTAGTGGTTTCATCCATGACGATCGCCCCACCTGAACCCATAATCGAACCTAGTTTTGATAAAGACTCATAGTCTACAGGGGTATCGAACATCTTGGTAGGTATGCAGCCACCAGAAGGACCTCCTGTCTGCACCGCTTTAGCTTGACCTCCATCGGGAACACCGTCACCCATTTCTTGAACTATTTGCTGCAAAGTAGTACCCATCGGCACTTCAATTAAGCCTGTATTGCAGACTTTCCCTGCTAGAGAAAAAACTTTAGTTCCCTTACTTTTTTCAGTTCCGATCTGAGAAAACCAGTCTGAGCCTTTACGGATAATAGTAGGAACATTAGCAAAGGTTTCGACGTTGTTGATTAGAGTAGGATAACCCCACAAGCCAGATTCAGCTGGATAGGGAGGACGAGGATGAGGAATACCTCGTTTGCCTTCAATTGATGCCATTAGAGCCGTTTCTTCGCCACAGACAAATGCTCCCGCGCCAATCCGTAGCTCGATCTTAAAATCAAAAGGTGACTCAAAGATTTGACTTCCCAGTAACCCCAATCGCTTGGCTTGACGAATTGCCTTTTGTAGATGATTAATTGCCACGGGATATTCTCCACGCACATAGATATAACCTTGACTTGCTCCCACTGCATAAGCTGCGATCGCCATACCTTCTAATATCCGATGAGGATCGCTCTCCAAAACGCTGCGATCCATAAATGCTCCTGGATCCCCTTCATCGGCATTACAAATAATAAATTTGCGATCGCTTTGTGCCTTAGCCACCGTTTCCCATTTCAATCCCGTAGGATACCCCCCTCCACCTCGACCTCTCAAACCACTGCGAGAAATTGTCTCTATTACCGATTCGGGATTCATTTCTCGTAAAACTCGATATAATCCCTGATAACCATCGGCAGCGATATATTCTTCTATTCTTTCAGGATCGATTTTGCCGCTATTTTCTAAAACAATTTTCAACTGACGGGTGAAGAAGGGATGGTTATTTGGTTGATACTGAGATGGCATTATCCTTGGGGAAGACTGGCGATCCATCTGTTTAGGTAATGATGCCACAATACCCCAAGCATTATCTGGAGTTACGCGATCGTACAAAGTGCCTGTGGGATCGACTCTAACCAAAGGTCCTTTACTACACAAACCCATACAGCCGACTCCCGAAACATCTACTTTGCCTCCCAAACCCGCTTCGTTAATTGCTTCTTCTAAGTTTTCTTTAACCGCAAGTCCATTAGCAGATAGACATCCACCCACAGTACAACAACGAATACAGGTTTTGTCTTGTTTCTGATGTTCTCTTGTAGCGATCGCTTTTAGCTCTTTAAGATCCATGATGCAGACATTCCTCAACTCGATGAATAACCGATTCAGCAGTCTGATGACCTTCAACATTGCCATCGACCACCACCGCAGGGGCAATACCGCAAGCACCCAAACACCTAGCGGTTACAAGGGATAGCTGATTATTGGAAGTGGTATCTCCTGCTTGAACTTGATACTGCTGTTCTAAGGTAGTTAGCAAATTGGCTGCTCCTTTGACATAGCAAGCCGTACCCATACAGACAACGCAGGTATGGGCTCCTTTCTGTTTTAAGGAGAAAAAATGATAGAAAGTAGCTACGCCATAAACACGACTGGGAGGAAGTTTAAGACCATGGGCAATATAAAGCAACAGGTCTTCTTCTAGATAGCCAAACAATTCCTGTGCCTGGTGAAGCACTTCAATAAGAGCATCGGAGGCATACTGATAGCGTTTCATGGTTGCTGCCAACATCCGAAACCGCTTATCGCTGCTAGGATGTGTTTGTGGATTTTTTTGGGTAATGGGCATATATATTGATTAGTCCCGTCAAGCGGGATCGAGATGGTTAGTGGTTAGTAGTTAGTAGTTAGTAGTTAGTAGTTAGTAGTTAGTAGATTATTTGTCCCTCAATCGTCGATGGGTTCTTCGGCAGAAAGAGGACTAACTGCTAAAATCAAACTAATTACAGCTAAAATTTGCCGCGTTAGTTTAGGACTCATTTATTGATCCCTCCGTTGTAAAAAAAATCCGAGGTCTATAGGTTGATTAACTGCCCTGAGAATTTTTCTAAATTCAAATTAGATAAACAAGCTGAAGATTTTGTGAGGAGAACGAAGCTAATCAAATATTCTTAATGACCTCTTTTTTATATCTAACTCAGATTTTAAGCTCTTGGCGATCGCTTTGAAAGAGAGTAGCGATCGCCAAGAGTCAAAAACCAACTTTTTTGCGTTGCTCCCGTGACAGAAAAGGGGGAAGCAATCCTCACAAGTTCCTCAAATTAGTTTTTTACGTTTGATGAAAGGGATAAAGCTTTGGAATGGGTTAGGAAGTTATTAAGCGTTGGTATAAGCTATGGCATCAGTTAAAAATTTGATTATTGGTTACGGCAATAGCTTACGAAGTGATGATGGTGTTGGAGTGAGAGTAGCAGAGATTGTTGCTGATTGGAATTTACCTGAAGTGCGATCGCTTGTTTTACATCAATTAACTCCAGAACTAACTGCGGAATTGGCTCAAGTGGATTTGGTTATTTTTGTTGATGCTTATCAGGCTACTGATACAAATGCTGTAAAGCTATATTCGTTACAACCATCAGATTTAGCAAAATTTCACAGTCATTTTGGCGATCCTACAGTTCTATTAAGTCTTACAAAGGCTATTTATGGCAGGTGTCCTCAAGCTTGGTGGGTAATAGTACCAGGAGTAAATTTTCAATTAGGCGATCGCCTTTCGTCTATCGCTCAACGAGGGATTTGCGAAGCACTGGTTCAAATTAGCAACTGGATTTCCCCCAATTTAGTATCTGAGAAATTATGCACGAAGTCAGTATGATGCAAAATACTTTGGATATTGCGATCGCTCAAGCACAGCAGAATGGCGCAAAGAAGATCGATCTGTTGACTATGAATATAGGCGAGCTGTCAGGAGTAATCCCCGAAGCTTTGGAATTTGCCTTTGATGTCTTAATTCAAGGAACAATGGCGCAGAATGCCCAGCTAGAAATTAAGACTATTCCTGTAGTTTGTCATTGTCAGAGGTGCGATCGCAACTTTCAGCCAGAAGGCTATATTTTTACCTGTCCTCAATGTCAGCAGGTTACTACTGATGTTTTAACAGGAACAGAATTGGAATTGGCTTCGGTGGTAGTTAGTGATTATGATTAATAGTTAATTAGTGTCTGTTTATTGCTGCTTTCTCATAACTTAAGGAGAAATAGTGAAATGTGTAAAGACTGTGGTTGTAGTAGTGCGATCGATAATGAAATTCCAACTCTGAAAATAGAAGAAAGAACACAACAACGCAGAATCGAGATTAACCAAGGGATTCTGAGTAAAAACGATCGCCTGGCAGAGCAAAATCGCAATTACTTTCAATCGAAAGGGTTGTTTGTGATCAATTTGCTTTCGTCTCCTGGTTCGGGTAAAACTGCACTGATTGAGAGAATGCAGATCGAGCAAATCCTGCAAGAATACGGCGAAAGTATAAACCTGGGAGTAGTGGTAGGGGATCTGGCTACCGACAACGATGCCCGAAGATTACAGCATAGAGGAATATCAGCAGTACAGATTACTACTGGTAACGCTTGTCACCTAGAGGCAGACCTAGTGTTTCAAGCTGCTCAAAAGCTCGATTTAGATAGTCTAGACTTACTAATTATTGAAAACGTCGGTAATCTGGTTTGTCCTGCTGCTTATGATTTGGGAGAGGACTTAAGGATAGTATTGTTATCAGTTACCGAAGGCGAAGATAAACCCCTCAAATACCCTACGATGTTTAAATCTGCTCAGGTAGTAATTATTAATAAAATCGATCTTACCGAAGCAGTAGAATTCGATCGAGAACTGGCGATTGCTAATATCCAAAAAATTGCTCCTCAAGCCAAAATTTTCCAAATATCAGCCAAAACTGGTACAGGGATTAATTATTTATCCACTTATCTATTCTCTAAAAAAGAGTAAATAGTTGCCGAAAGAGCATTAGCTTTTTACTTTGAGATCTTGCTCACAAATTCTTCAAATTCTTACTTTAAGGTTAAATAACAACATGAGTTCGACAAAGGGTAAAAAAACTAAAAACTCAGTAATATTCTGATTTCCCAATGTCTGAATTGCCCATTCTCTCCTTGTTTATCTCGCATAGTTCAAGGAAAAAATCATAACTCCGAACTCCGAACTCCGAACTCCAAACTCCGAACTCCGAACTCATTTATAACAAGGTTCTTCTGGGCTTTTAACCGCCAATTATTCAATTATCTACAACACTAATATTCCTATGAAATTTGTAGATGAATATCGTAATGCTGAAATAGCCAATAAATATGCAACAGCGATCGCTAGCATAACTACCCGTCCCTGGACAATTATGGAGATTTGTGGTGGACAGACTCATTCGATAGTTAAATATGGTATCGATAGACTTTTGCCTCCAGAAATCACTTTGATACATGGTCCTGGCTGTCCTGTATGTGTCACATCAGTAGATTTAATCGATAAAGCGATCGCCGTTGCCTCTCGTCCAGAAGTAATTCTCTGCTCCTTTGGCGATATGCTGCGAGTTCCTGGTAGTAAAAGCCAGGATTTATTGACCGTAAAGGCTACAGGTGGAGATGTGCGAATTGTATATTCACCTTTAGATGCAGTAAAAATTGCCCAACAAAACCCAGAACATCAGGTTGTTTTATTCGCAGTAGGGTTTGAAACTACTGTTCCTACTACGGCAATGGCAGTTTATCAAGCTAAACAATTAGGAATTAGTAACTTTTCCTTACTGGTGGCTCATGTACTGGTTCCTCCTGCAATGAAGATGATTTTAGCTTCTCCCAATAACTGCGTACAGGGATTTTTGGCTGCTGGTCATGTTTGCACCGTAACGGGATACGAAGAATACCAAGCGATCGCACTACAGTATAATATTCCCATTGTTGTAACTGGATTTGAACCTGTGGATATTCTTCAGGGGATTTATATGTGCGTCAAGCAATTGGAAACTGGCACGGTAGAAGTAGAAAATCAATATGCTCGTTCGGTCAGTTTTGTGGGTAATCGAGCAGCGCAGCAGTTGGTTTCAGCAGTATTTGAAACCGCACCTCGTCAATGGCGTGGTATCGGTACTATCGACGATAGCGGTTTGAAATTACGAGCTGAATATAGTGAGTTTGATGCTTTAAATCGATTTAGGCTGGAAATTAAGCCGATTCAAGAGGCAACATACTGTATTAGTGGAGCAATCTTACAGGGAATGAAAAAGCCTCATCAGTGTCCAGCTTTTGGCAACAAGTGTACTCCAGAACATCCTTTAGGTGCGCCGATGGTTTCTTCTGAAGGTGCTTGTGCTGCATATTATCGTTATCGACAGCTAGTAGAGACGGTTGGCGAACCGCCCGTACACATACAGTAGTTTTATGGAGGCGAAAAAATGAAGTCACAGGCAGAGGAAGTTAAACAAATTGCAGCCCAGTTGTTGTCAGGAATGCTGGCAAATCCTCATTTATATCAGGTTTATCAGACTGAGAGTGGAAAATTGAGCCGAGAACAACAGCAAGAATTAATCGAAACGGCGATCGCTATGGCAGAAGCTTTAATTACCAAAGCGGAAACTCAGATAGAAAGACACTTTCAACATAGTCTTTAACAAAGGTAAGAAATTAAATTATGAGCGATCGCACTAGTGTAAATCTTGTTTGTCCCATCCCTTTACAGCAATATCCTCATGTCCTGATGGCCCATGGGGGTGGGGGAAAATTGATGCACCAGTTAGTCCAAATGTTTTTAACTGCTTTTGGAACAGCAGATACTATTCAACATGATGCAGTGACGCTTGAGCTTACGGGAAACAAGATCGCTTTTACTACCGATTCTTATGTAGTTAATCCTCTATTTTTTCCTGGTGGTGATATTGGTTCATTAGCAGTTAACGGGACGGTAAACGATTTAGCGATGGCGGGGGCGCGTCCTCTTTATCTCAGCGTGAGCTTTATCCTAGAGGAAGGATTATCAATGGAAATTCTATGGCAGGTAGTACAGTCGATGCAGCAAGCAGCTGAGAAGTCAGGAGTGCAAATTGTAACTGGAGATACGAAAGTAGTCGATCGAGGCAAAGGCGACGGCATTTTTATTAATACTACTGGTGTTGGCATTATCGAACACGCTCGGGCGATTGCACCTCAATCGGTACAGCCAGGAGATCTGATATTACTCAACGGAGATTTGGCAAGACACGGCATTGCGATTATGGCAGTCAGAGAAGGATTGGAGTTTGAAACTACTATTGAAAGTGACTCTACACCACTAGCAGAAGTAGTTTTAGATTTGCTGGCAGCAGATATTGAAATTCACTGTCTGCGAGATCTAACTCGCGGTGGTTTAGCTAGTGTCTTAAACGAAATTACGACTGCTGCTAAGGTTGGTATCGAAATTGATGAGAGTTTAATTCCAGTTAGAGAAGACGTACAGGGAGCTTGTGAAATATTGGGTTTCGATCCGCTTTATGTGGCCAACGAAGGTAGATTTGTGGCATTTATTCCCCAGCAAGATCGCGATAAGCTTGCCCTAAAGGATACACCTTCGGATAACGGAAAGGGCGTTTCGCTTAGAGCATCCCTAGACCCGACTTGCCCCTATCGGGGCTGTGCTTCGCAACGCGCTTTAGAGATAATGCGATCGCATTTTCCACATAATGCAGTAGTTATTGGCAAAGTCATTGAAGACAAAAACTCTCTAGTCACTCTCAAAAGCAAAATTGGCTCGAAGCGGATTATAGACATGTTGAGTGGAGAACAGCTACCAAGAATTTGCTGATTTGGTTAAATAATTAGTGGTTAGTGGTTAGTGGGTAGCTGTGCCTACTCTAGGAGCAAGAAAGTTTGATATTTGCGCTGATAGAGTAAGACAATCAAATGGTTTGCCAATTAAGCCTATCACATTACTATTTTCTATTTTTAATAGTTCACCTTCAATTAATTTGGCTGTAAACAAAATAATTGGAATGTTCCTAGTTGTTCGCTCTAGATGCAATTTTCTTAGTATTTCAATTCCACTGATATCTGGCATAATCAAATCCAAAAGAATTACATCTGGGTTTAAATTTAAAGCTTTAAATAAACCTTCTTTTCCACAGCTAGCAGTTATTACTTGCCAGTGATTGTCCATTTCCAAACTAAATTTAGTTACAGCTTGAATTCCTATATCATCTTCAATAATCAAGATACTTCTCTTTTTCATGGTTAAAAATTATTTCTAAAATTCAACATTCAACGTTGAATTTTGAAAACTATTTTTCTGCAATTGTTAATAACTTTGGGCGATCTTGTCTGATCTCGATACTTATAATTTTTGCCTGTTCTCCCATCAAATCTTCTAAATATCCAGGTCGAGATTCAACTGCTTTTAATTGATTATCAAATGGGCCAAAATAATAAACACATTGGGGTTTGACAGTTGTAATTATTACCCACCAGGGAAATTTTAGCTTCGTTCTATTATCTGGCTTGTCAGGCGAACACGCAGTTGAAAAAGAGTTGTAATAATTCATATTGCTTCTTGCTAGTTTTAGAATGCCCAAACTCTCGAGATACTTTTCAGAACGTATGTAGGTATTACCATATATGACTACATGCAGACAAGCCTTTTATGACCCCTCACCCAAGTCCGAAAGGTGATGATTTACAGCCGTTTTCAGTTGAATAGACTACATTTCTAATTAGCTAGTTCGTAGCTAATAGCTAATAGCTAATAGCTAATAGCTTTTTAAAATTTGGTTATCGTGGTCTACTCATATGAAAAGTGCAGTAAATACTTGGATATACATTTGCATATTACTGACAAGTTTGTCTGTCGGAATTCTGACACAGTGCAAAAATTTTTTGATAGTGTGATGTAGAAATTATGGAGCTTAGGAATTACCATGACTGCAAAACAAGAATGCAAGTTCTGCTATTTATAGGGATTCATGTTCGCGACAAATACGGGAAGCATCATCTTCACTAAGAGATTCTTGAGTAAGCCCACAAAGAAAGCCAGAATCTTTCTTGGTAAAAAAACGACAAGTTTGACAAACACCAAAACTACGAAGTTGATTAGCTTGTTGCAGAGCAGTAAGTAGCAACGTAAGGTTGGACTCTAAAGATTTAACTTGTGGAGAAGTCAAGCTATTGATAGCATCACCAAAAATAGCAGGGGGAATAACATCTTTAATAATTTTTTGACCTTCCTCTGTGAGTATTAAGTGAACTACCCTCTTATCGTTAGTATCGTTTTGTTTGACAATAAAGCCTTTAGTCTCTAAGACTTTTAGCGATTGGGAAACAGTTCCCTTAGTAGCATTCAGATATTCTGTCACAGCGATCGGAGTATTACTGTAGCGATTACACAAAGATAGATATAGAAGTACCTGTAAATGGACTTCTTGTAAACCAAAAGCTTTGCCAGCCAAGCGTTGTTCGACCCGTAAAAAGTTGCCAATGCGTTCAACAAGTTGATAAAGAAGATTTTGATTCATAGGATAAAAAAATAAATTTAGTTTTGAGTCAATACTAGCTTGACAAATCAAAAAAGTACTTATACGATAAATAGTATCGACTCGAAACAATACTGTAGGTCGATGATGAAACGCTTGAACTTACAAGGAGAAAAAATCATGGCTAATTTAAACTTATTCAATCCCGAACATGCTTCTGGCAAACACAAACGTATTTTTGACCAAATTCATAGTAATTTTGGTGGTGTTATTAATATGTTTCGAGTTATTGGTAATTCTTCTGCTGCGCTTGAAAGTATGTGGACTTCTTTTGGAGCTTTAAGCCAAGGGAAGTTATCTGCTAGTCTGGGAGAAAAAATCGCTGTATTGGTTGCCGATCTCAATCATTGTGAATATTGTTTAGCTGCTCATACCGTACTGGGAAAAAAAGCTGGGGCGACTACTGAAGAAATGGCTCAAGCTCAATCAAGCCATTCGCAAGATTTAAAAACTCAAGCAGCCCTTACTTTTGCAGCTAAGTTAGTTAATAACAGAGGACAAGTAACAGCAGATGATGTTCAGAGTGTCCGTAATGCTGGTTTTGATGATGAAGAGATTGCCGAGATATTAGCTCATGTTGCTCTCAACATTTTCACTAACTACACCAATGTGGCGTTTGATGTACCCCTCGATTTTCCTGCGGTTAAGTTTGTGGCTTAAATAGTGTCTGCTTTCCTGTAATCACTTCAAGGAGTCTTTTTCTATGAATTCTTTAACTAATAATAAATCTATGTCAAGATTTGAATTAATTTCTGCCCCTGAGTTTTTGGTACAGAAATGGCTTAATGTTGACGAACCTTTATCGCTGGAAAAACTTAGAGACAAGGTAATTGCTGTATTTGCTTTTCAGATGCTTTGCCCTGCTTGTATTGAACGTTCTATTCCTCAAGCTAAGAAAGTACATCAAATTTTTTCGGCTGAGGATGTGGCAGTAATTGGTTTACATACTGTATTTGAACATCACCAAGCTATGCAGGAAGAATCTCTTAAAGCTTTTTTGTATGAGTATCGGGTTAATTTCCCAGTGGCGATTGACCTTCCTGCTGAAGACGAAAACGACCCTATTCCTCAAACCATGAGAACTTATCGAACTCAAGGGACACCTACTTTACTCTTGTTTGATCGTAATGGTTGTCTTCGCAAACATAAGTTTGGTCACGAACAGGATTTGGTTTTGGGTGCAGAGATTATGGCTCTGTTACGAGAGGAATCAAATGATGCCGATCTTGCTGAGACCTCTTGCGATCATTACGATCATTGTAGTGTTGAAACCGGTTGTACGAGCTAATTTACTTCTACGGATAAACCTGCGTGTTAAGGGGTTGCCTTGAATGTCAAGTTAAGAGATTTTTTATGCAATCGCCGATCAATCTAACTCCAAAAAACGATCGATATACACATCCTGAGGGCTTTGTTGCATAAATGAAAATTGACCAAACAGAATCGAGTTCTGAATAGAAGTATTGATACTGAGTTGCAAACGTTACAAAAGAGAACTCAAAGCCACTAGAATCGTTGGACATCTAACGTATTTATAGCATTCCAAGCTTCAATGTTAAGTTAATCAGCAGTATCAGTTGCGAACTTTGTAACTCATTAATTCTCAGTGATTGTTCTCAATTAGAATCTCACGTATTTCTTACTCATGCAACAACGCCGAATACTCATCTAAAATTAGGCGATCGCAGTTACAGGCAACATGTCTTAAGCCTTGAGGATTAGAAATTATAATTTTGCCGCGATTATAGTTGATTAAGTTTCTTTGACGCAGATCTGCTGCCACTACAGATAAACTCGAACGCCTAACTCCTAGTAAATCGGCAAGAGTTTCTTGAGTTAGTAATAATTCTCTTTTTTTTAAGCGATCCCTATAAGCTAATAACCAGCGAGCTAGTCGTTGTTCTAAGGTATGATGACAGCTACAAAATACATTCTGTGAAACTTGGAAAAATAGAGCCTGAGAATAAAGTAATAATATTCTTGGTAATTCTCCACTACGATCTAATTTTTTTCTTAAAAGATAGGTATGGAAACCCAGTGCGAGACAGTCAGTTTGAGCGATCGCTAAATTGGAAGAAAAATTCACCCCCCACAATGCAGTAATACCAATTGCACCTTCGTTACTTACCATAGCTACTTCGGCTGTCAAACCTTCCTCGCTGATATTCATTAAAGAAACAATGCCTTGGAGAGGAAAGTAAATTTTGGAGATCGCTTCGTTTGGCTGATAAAAAGTTGTTTTTATTGGTACGATAATCCGCTCTGAATTATCTAGTAGATCATGAAGTTCTGACTTTGGTAGCAAATTCAAAAGCTGATTTGCGGTATCGTCGATCTCTCCATTTTTAAGTGGAGGAGGATGTTGAATAGATAGAACCATTATCTTACTCCTTGTACTAAAAGATTGGAAAAGATGAGAAATTCTTTGACTTACCGACAATGTATTTAAATTATATTTAAATTACTCCAGATAGTTGAAGATTTTGTGAGTAATTTGTTTTCGGTTGCCTCGTTTTTAGTTAACTATTCAACCCACATCCATCAGCCACACAGATGTAGTTTTTGTGTGTTACTAAAACGACGGTTTTGGCGATCGCTAATAGGTGATTATTCCTAATTAGCGATCGCCAATAAGGAGAAATTTTATTTTGCGATCGCCAAAAAATAATTCCTGCTCAA
>JASJDX010000220.1 GCA_030064975.1 Pleurocapsa sp. MO_192.B19 | reverse complement strand
TTCTCAGTGATGTACTCCCATCGCCTCTCTGCGAGTAGGCGTGGGCTTCTCAAAGACAAAAATCCTTGAGCGTTTTATAGTGAGACGACACCCAACCCCACTTTTTTTAGTAGCAAGCTACTGTTGAAATCGCGGTCTATTGATTCATGACAATATTCACAATTATGCCATCTATCAGATAGGGATTTAGGCACTTTGTTGAGACAATTCCAGCAATATTGACTGGTATTTTTAGGATTAATTTTGATGATTTTACTGCCTAATTTTTGTGCTTGATGTTCGAGAATTTTGACAAATTTAGCAAGAGCGCAATCACTAAAACTTTTATTTAATCCTGCCTTACGGCTTTGACCGTTTTCTAGGTATTTGTTATCAACTTTCTTTCGTTTATTTTTTCGTCGTAAATTAGCAATTTTTAAATCTTCAATGAAGATCGCCTCTGCTTTTTGACAAAGTTTTTTAGCTTCTTCATGATGCCATTGTTCTCTTTGCCTGGCTATCTTTTGATGTAACTTAGCTATTGCTCTTCGTATAAGTTTTTTCGCCTTTCTACTCCGATTGGTATCAGCTAGTTTGCGTTGTAGCTTGGCTAGTTTTTCTTCAGATTTTCTTAGATGTTTTTGTGGTAAAACATAGTTACCATTACTGTCAAAATATAATTTTTCTAAGCCTAAATCAATGGCAAGAGAATTGTCTTCAGTTGGAACAAGATCGGGTTGAAAATCGGTCACAGATTTATCTTCAACAATTAGTGTTAAATAATAACCATCAGCCTTTTTTGTAACAGAAGCAGTTTTTACTTGAAAACCTTCTTGAATTGGTCGATGACAAATATACTTAATTAGTCCCAACTTTGGAAGCTTAATTCTATTTCCAGCTAGCCAATCATTTTTTGCTTGTGGGTAAGTAAAAGTGCGGTAACGATTCTTGCTTTTAAAGCGAGGTCTACCACTACGCTTACCTTTACTATCGCCTTGAATATATCTATTCATAGCTTTTTTGACTCGTTTTACACAGTCTTGAAGTACTTGAGAATAGATATCTTTATACCAAGGTCGATCTTTTTTTAGCTGAGGAAGTGAAGCTGATTGGGAATGCCAATCTGGATTATTTCTCAAAACTTGACTGCCCACACTACAAGCGATTTGGCAGAACTCTCCTTGAGGAATTACACAATCAGAGCGATTATATTGCCACCAGTTGAACCTATCGGCAAGCAAATAATTATATTGTGCTTTTAACATATCTAACCACCTATCAATTTCTTGACGTTGGTTAGTGTTAGGCAGCAATTTGTATTGAAATGCTTGCTTCATAGCCAATAAAACATCTAAACTTAGATTAGTGTATCACAATCCCTAAGCTTAGTGTCCAAAAAATATGATGATTTAATATCAAGTGCTAGAAGCATCTCATCTCTTAAAGCCCATTTAGTGTTAGTACCAAAATATAGACGACCGTTGTTTAACAATGAAATGCTGCTTAGGCTTGAAGAAATAGTTAAAGACTTGTTGGCAAAATGGAATTGCCGATGTATTGAAATCAATGGAGAAAAAGATCATTTACATCTACTTTTTCAGTACACACCTCAAATACAGTTGAGCAAATTAGTTAACAATCTTAAAACTGTTAGTAGTCGTTATTTAAAAAAAGAATTTCCAGATAGATTTTCTAAGTTCTACTGGAAAGATGCTCTTTGGTCAGGTAGCTACTTTATCTCTTCGTGCGGTGGAGTTACTGTAGATGTATTGAAGAAATATGTTCAGGAGCAAGATCGTCCCGCTTAGTGTTGGGTTCGCTCTCATCCCATCGCCTCTCTGCGAGTAGGCGTGGGTCTTCCCGCTCACGAAGATAAAAAGACCAGTGTGCAGAAACGACCTCAATAAAACTCCTAAAATAATTAAAACCAGGGGAATTTGAGCAAGATCGAGGGTTAAGAACCCAATTAAGGTAATAAACCAAAAGAATATAATTATACTGGCTACAGCCAAACCAATTTGAGAATTAGTTTGAGTATAATTTAGAGCTGATGTTGATGCATTGAACATAAATTATCGATCAAACTCATTAAATTAATTAAGCTTGACTGGTGGTTTTTTCTGGTTCGTTTTCTTGTAGTGACTCAAGATGAATTAAGAAATTAGGCTGGTCAGCGTCCAAGCATAAGTGACGAGCGCCAAAATAGCCAAACCTATAACAGTCTCTCTTTGTGTTGTCAGCCAATGCTGACAGCCGTGCCAAAAATGGGCAAAAGCGGCGCGGCGTTCGATAGAGAGTTGTGCCATCAACTCAGCTACTCTAGCGTCTACTTCCTCTAGGGAGATTTCCCCTTGCTGATAAGCAGCTTCTAGCTCATCTAGCTGGTGCCAGTATTTTTTTGTCGCTTGAAGAAGATTGGGAAACATCAACTAAAACTGACAACTGTAGTTTGAATTTACACGAGTTTTATTGCAGTAAGTTACTACTGCTTATGCTTAAGGCAGTGCTGCCAGACTGAGTTTTCTGACAGCACTAGCTATTTGTTAATTACAGCAGACCCAACTGAGACAGAATGCCTTGGCCGGTCAGCAATTCGGTGGCAATGCCGATAACGAAGCCGAGCATGGCCAAGCGACCATTCCAGTTTTCTGCGAATTGGGTAAAGCCGAACTTAGTGTCTTGGTTATCCATGAGATTAGTTTTTAGTAATTTTAATTGGAGTTTTTATTACGGTTTATTGAATGTGTTCCGCACAGTTATTACGGAATCGACATTTATAAGCTATTTGTTAACTACAGCAGACCCAACTGGGAGAGAATCCCTTGACCAGTCAGTAATTCAGTGGCGATGCCGATAACGATGCCAAGCATAGCCAAGCGACCGTTCCAGCTCTCTGCAAATTGGGTAAAGCCGAACTTGTTATCTTGGTTATCCATGATGTTAGTCCTTGATAAATATTGAGTGGATGTAGTTGTGAAGATTTATTAATTACATTATAAAGAATTATTACGATAGATGCATTGAGATCGCCAACTTAGTCGTGGGATTTTGATTTTTTGGGCGCATCCAGGTTACTTATTTTTCTTGCGCCAGTCAGCAGCTAAAGCCTTAATTTCTGGCAATTCCCCTGCTTTCATCCGCTTGAGATTACCTAAAACCAGATTCATGCGTCCTTGGGATTTAAGTTGTTCTTGATGACGAGACAGAAAATCCCAGTAGAAAAAGTTAAAGGGACAGGCTTTTTTCCCTGTTCGTTGTTTGAGATCGTAGGTGCAGTTTTTGCAGTAATCACTCATTTTATTAATATAGTTCGCCGAAGATGCGTAAGGTTTAGAGGCTAATATTCCCCCATCAGCAAACTGTCCCATGCCGATAACATTAGTCTGCATCACCCAGTCATGGGCATCTAAAAAAGCTGCGTGAAACCAAGCTTCAATTTCTTGGGGAGAAACCCCAACAATTAAGGCAAAATTACTCAGCACCATCAACCGCTGAATGTGATGAGCATAGCCAGTGTTTTCCACTTGCTTGAGCACTTGATGCAGACAATTCATGTCTGTTTGGGAACTATGCCAATAAAAATCTGGTAGCGGTTCATTATGATTAAACCAATTAAGATTTCGATAATCTTCGTCCTGGAAATGATAAATTCCCTGCATATATTCTCGCCATCCTAAAACCTGACGGATGAATCCCTCGACGCTGTTTAATTCTAGATCTTGCTCGAAATAAGCTTTTTGGGCTGCTGTAATTACTTCCAATGGGGTCAGCAATCCTAAATTTAGATAGGGAGAAATCAGACTATGCCATAGGGTTTCTTCTCCCGTTACCATGGCATCTTGATAGGGACCAAATGTAGGCAGACATTGAGTTAGAAAATGTTCCAATACTGCCAAGGCATCGGAGCGAGTGACACCCCAACGAAAAGGTTCTATCTCTCCGTAACTAGCCAAGTTTTGCCCTTTAATTTCCTCAATTACAGATCTAGTAATCTCGTCGGGTTCAAACCATAGAGGTGCTGGAGTTGTTAACTTGCCCTTGGGAGGTCGGCGATTTTGTTTATCAAAATTCCATTGACCATCAATTGGTTTATTGCCATCCATTAAAATATTGAATCTTTTGCGTCCTTCACGGTAAAAATCTTCCATTAACAGACGCTTACGGGAGTTTGCCCAGTCTTGAAATTCTGTTTTACTCCAGAGGAAATGACTGTTAGGAATCAGATTAAGGGAACAGTCAAGTTGTAGATTTTGGATTAACTGCATAAACGGGCGATCGTTGGGAGTCATGACCCGCAGTTCGCTAATTCCGTTTTGCTTAATCCATTTCAGTAAAGCAGGTTCAAACTTATCTGTAATTTCGTAGGTTACTTGCCATCCAGCAGAATGTAGCTCTTCGGCAAAGTGACGCATCGCTGACCAAACCAGCACTAATTTTTGGCTATGGTAAGGTCGTTTTTGAGCGTAATGGCGGGATTCAATTAAGATTACTGGTGTTTGTGTTTTTGCTGCTTCACGGCTTGAGAGTGCGGCTTGTCCAGTCCACAGTTGGTCTCCTAAGACCCAAATGCCAATTGTCATAGAGGTTATTGTTTCTTCGCTAGTTCCACGGCAGCATTGTAGATTTTCTCATTTGCTTTGACAGACTTGAAAAAATCTACAATCGGGCGAGGATAATCTACGCCCAGCCTAACTCCAAAATGCTTCTGTTCTTGGGTAGATAATTTCCCAGGTTCGTGAATTCGCTCTCCTTTGATTGAGGTCAATTCTGTCAGCCAATGTCTGATATATTCTCCCTGGGGGTCGTAATCTCTAGACTGTTTGGGAATATTGAAATAGCGGAAACCACGGGCATTATTGCCTACGCCGACCGTATAATTCCAATTCCCCCAATTGCTGCAAACATCATAGTCAATCAAGAGGGACTCAAACCACTCTGCTCCCATTTGCCAATTACGCCTTTGTATAGCAACGGAACAATTTTGGTCGGTAAGGAAATTTAGTCAGACCAAAACTCATTAAAACAATTAGCCGAAAGCGTTGTGTAGCGGACAGTGTGTTGAATATTTTTATGACCAAGATATTGTTGAATCATCCGTATATCATGTCCGTCATTCACTAATTTATAGCCACAAGCGTGTCGAAGCATATGAGGGTGAACGGGAAAAGAGATTGAAGAACATTCAGCTACACGAGTTAAAAGCTTACGAAAACCAGCAGCCGTCATAGGACTTCCTCGTTCTGTGACAAACAGATAGGATGAAGGCGAAGATTTTCGTTTGAGTTTTCTCAATGCTCGTAGTTCTGGTCCTCTTAAGGGATGAACGCTGGGGATACCCCGTTTCAATCGTCGAACATGAAACAAACCCGTATCAAAATCAATCTGTTCCCATCGCAAAGCACATAATTCTGATACTCTAAGACCGTGACGATAAGTAAGTAAGATCATTGTGCCATCGCGATGCCCATAGCGTCCTCGTTTTTTGGCCACAGCAATTAATTCTTCAACTTCATGAGGGACTAAGTATTCACGAGGTCTTTTCTCTTTGTAAGAAACAAAGGTCGGTGGAACTGTCCCACTTTTGATGTCTGGCATTGTTTGACCTTTCAACACGATAATTAGTGTTTGATTGAGTTTTTGCGCTCAAACTGTCCCACTTACAGTTTATAGTGAGACAGTTTAACCGTGTAAATAATGCCCGTCCAGTTTCTCTCTGAGGCAGAACATAAGTCTCTCAATCGTTTTCCAGCAGAAATTAGCTCTGAAGATTTGAATCGCTTTTTCTTACTCTCGGATCGAGAATTATCAATTCTCAAACAACTTCGAGCCGAACATAATCGTCTAGGCTTTGCTCTACAGCTATGTTGTTTGCGATATTTAGGATTTTTTCCTGAAGAACTTCAGTTACCAGAGCCAGTGGTTAACTATGTAGCTCAACAGCTACAGTTAATTCCAGAGCTATTGATTTTCTACGGTAAGCGATCTAGTACCCAAAGAGAACACCAACGAAAGATCCAAGCATTATTAGGATATCGACGTGCATCTAATTCCGATTTGCTGGATTTAGAGCAATGGTTGACGGAGCGAGCATTAGAACACAATCAACCGTTGTTACTGTTCCACATGGCTTGCGAACACCTCAAACAGCCAAAAATTCTCCGTATCGGTACAACTATTCTAGCTAGGATGGTTGCGACAATGAGAGTTAAAGCCCAGGAAATTAATTATCAGAGCCTTAAAAACTTGTTGACCACAGAACGGAGTACTTGGCTCGATAGTTTATTAGAAATAGAACCAGATGAGACTAGAACTCCTCTATCCTGGTTACAGAGATCCCCAACAGGCAATAACCCTAAACAAATTTTAGAGACGCTGGATAAGATATCATTTCTACAGCAGTCGTCAGTTGATACTTGGGATTTGAGTCAACTCAATCCCAACCGTATTAATCACCTTGCCAAAATTGGGGCAAGAGCTACTAACCAATATCTTCAACGAGCTTCAGAAATTAGACGTTATCCCATTCTGATTTGTTTTCTCAAGCAGTCATTGTATAACTTTACCGATGATCTAATTGAAATGGTAGACCAACGTTTGTGGGAATTATACAACCAAGCCAAACGTAACTTTGACAGCGATCGCTTACTAGCAAGTAAAACTATTGATAAAAAGCTGAAAACATTACAGGATATCGGTCAGATCCTTCTTGAGCGAGACATCGAAGATAATTCGGTTCGAGCCAAAACATTTGAATATATCGCCCCTGATGAATTAAAGGTATCCCTAAGTGAAACCAAACAGCTAATTCGTCCTGAAAATGACGCTTATGTTGATTACTTTGGTAAGTCCTATAATCGTGTCCGACGCTTCTCCAGTAAACTTCTGACTATACTTCAGTTTCGGGCTAGAGGGAGCGATTCAGGATTACTAACAGCACTAAATTTAGTCCATGAAATTCATCTTGGTCAAAGACGTAAACTGCCTACTGATGCTCCCACTGATTTTATTCCAGAGCCTTGGCTACCCTACGTCTTAGAGGAGCAGGAAATAAATCGACGCTATTACGAACTGGCAGCTTTGTGGTTATTGAGACAACAGCTACGTTCAGGAGATATTTATATCCCTCAAAGCCGTCGTTTTAGCGAACTAGAAACCTATTTTATTCCGACAAAGGAATGGCCATTACGTCGGGATGAAGTAGTCAATTTAACTGGAACGCCTGTTGATGCCAAGCTTCGCCTAGCCGAACGAGAGAGCGAACTTATTACTTTGATGGAGCAAGTGGAAGAACTGCTAAATCAATCAGATAGCGATCTCAGGGAAGAACGAGGAAAGTTAGTTCTCAGCCCATTTAAGGCAGATGAAAAAACCTTAGAGTTAAAGAGTTTAGCTGAAGAAATTACTGCTCGCTTGCCCAGAATTGAGATTACCGACCTTTTAGTAGAAGTAGATAGCTGGACAGATTTTAGTAACGCCTTTAAACACCTCAATTTAGCTCAAAATAACGATCTCAATTCTCTGCTCAGTCTCTACAGTTGTTTATTGGCCCAAGCTTGTAATCTGGATTTTCAACAGATGGCCACTTCTACGGGTTTATTGTACAGACGTTTGTGTTGGTTCAATAACTGGTATATTCGCGACGAGACTTTACGTTTGGCTAACAACGTACTGATTGATTATCACTATGACCTGCCTTTGAGTCATTTATGGGGAGGTGGAATGTTATCTTCCTCCGATGGTCAAAGATTCCCCGCGAAAGGTTCTTTGCGTCAAGCTCGTTCCTTACCCCGTTATTTTGGTTATGGAAAAGGGGTGACTTTTTATAGTTGGACTAGCGACCAGTTTTCCCAGTACGGCAGTAAGCCAATTCCCGCTACGGTTAGAGATGCCACCTATGTTTTGGGTGAGATTTTAAATAATGAAACTGAACTATCAATCCTAGAACACACAACGGATACCGCAGGATACACGGAGGTTATTTTTGCCCTGTTCGATCTGTTGGGAATGCGTTTTTCGCCTCGTATTCGAGACTTAGCCGACCAAAAGCTTTATCGAACCAGTAATATTGACCTCGATGGCTATCCCCTACTCAAGGAACATATTCAGGGAATCATAAACCAGGGGCTAATTTTTGATGATTGGGACGAGATGCTGCGCTTAGTTGGTTCTCTGAAAATGGGCTGGGTTACAGCTTCATTAATTATCCAAAAACTTCAAGCCTTTCCCCGAAAACATCCTTTGATGCGCGTTCTTCAAGAGTATGGCAGGCTCATCAAAACTATTCATATTCTTCGTTGGTATGCTGATGAAGCTAATCGACGCAGACTTAAGCGACAATTAAACAAAGGAGAAGCTTTACACAGTCTGCGTTCTCATCTTTTTTAGGCTAATCAAGGAGAAATCAAAACTCAGCAAGATGACCAGTTGTTAAATCAGGTAGGATGTCTGAATTTAGTAACCAATGCCATTATCGTCTGGAATACGGTCTATATCGATAAAGTTGTCCAGCAGCTTCGGCTTGAAGGTTATGCTGTCAATGATGAAGATTTAAAGTATATTTGGCCAACTCGTCACGCACATATCAATGTTTATGGACAGTATCATTTTGAGCGAAAACGATTGAGGAAAAAACATCCCCTCAGAGCCTTACGAAATCCCAATTCCTGACCTTACCGACCAAAATTGTTCCGTTGCTATACAAAGGCGTTCTCAAGATCCCGTGAAAAGTCAGCCGAGAGGTGAGATTATAGGGAGTAAGATTCGAGACAGTATAAGCTGAATTAAGAAATATAAATAAATTAATTGTTCAAGATTTAATCTTTAATTCAAATTATCTTTGAAAGTTGAAAGAAAAAGGACATTATGGAATCTCAAACTCTAATTATCCCAGTAGAGTTATCGGATGGGACTGTTGTCAAGGTTGAAGCAACACCGATTGGCGAACAGCGGGTGGCAGTTCAGACCCGTCAGTTCAAAGAAGCCATGACTACGATCAAAAGTATTGCTCAAGAGGTTGCAGGAACAGTACAGGACATTAAGCAGCATGTTGCACCTAGCAAGATGAGTGTCGAACTGGGTATCAAGATTGGAATAGAGTCTGGAAACCTTACAGCTCTAATTGTTAAAGGAACTGGGGAAGCCAACCTGAAAATCACTATGGAGTGGGGGTAGTAGTTAGGTAATCGCTCATCAGTACTGGAGGTTGGGTCATGACAGATCGAGAATTAGATAAACTTTTACAGAAATGTACCGTGCGCCTAAGTGTCTCTGGCGGACATGGAACCGGATTTTTTGTTGCTCCTAGCTTGATTCTCACCTGCGCCCATGTAGTTGGGAATTCAGAGTCTAGTGAGGTCAATGCATTCTGGAGGGAGACAAATCAATCTTACACCACCAAGATCGACAAGCTCTTGAGTGATCCAAATATAGATTTAGCACTCCTGCAATTGATAAATGAAATTCCAGATCATCCATGTATTTATTTTGATCAGTCCAATCCCCAATTAGACGATCGTTTATACAGCTTTGGCTATCCAGACGACAATCGCGACGGGGATTCAATTACTAGTGGCTATGAAGGTGAAAGCTTCAGAGCTGATTCATCACTCCACAAATTGAAAGAAGGGCAGTTTAACTATGGATCTAGCGGTTCACCGTTACTCAACCGTCGCACAGGTGGAGTTTGCGGAATTGTGATTATTTCTCGTAACCCGAGCAATGATTTAGGTGGTCGAGCCGTATCGACCTCAACCATTTATGATCATTTAAGTGAATTAATAGATTTACAACAACAATTTCACCAGCGTGACGTAACTTGGATTAAACTACTTACCTTACAGCAACGCCAAGAACTAATATGGAAGAAGTCAGGTCGCCAACAGAAAAACGTACCTGAAGGCAAGTGGAAAAATTGTACCCCTAATACTGAATTCATTAGACCTTTAGCGATCGATCCTAATAAACCAGAGTATATATATGTTGGAACATCTAATTGTGGTTATCAAGATCCAGCTAATGGCATTTATCGAAGTACTGATAGTGGGCAAACATGGAAACTTATCAATAATGGCTTGACCAATTTAGATATTCACTCTCTATTAGTCTCTACTCACGATGAAAAAATTTATGCAGGAACAGACAATGGCTTGTTTGTGAGTACAACACAAGGAGATGCTTGGGCAAGAGACGAATATTTTCGTGGAAAAGACATTAGGTGCATAGCATTATCTCCACATGATGAGAATCTAGTTTTATGTGGAACAGGAAGGCGTGGAGGAGCAAGTTTTTCTGCTGGAGTTTTGTTTACAAGAGAAGTGAAGAAGCATGAAAGTTCTTCTGCTGGAGATTTCCATTTAAGTAGAGATGGGGGAAGTTCTTGGGCAACGATTTCTTTACAAACTGTTAATGGCATAGCTGTGTCTCCTCAAGATAAAGATATTATCTACTTCGGAAGTGGAGATGATGGTTTATGGAAAACTTCAAACGGTCTGATTACCTTAGATAAGGTAAATAATTGTGTTAAGCGAGATATTTTTTGTGTAGCAGTATCACCCAAAGATGATAGTCATGTTCTTGTCGGGGCGCGTTCTGGTTTATATATCAGTTTTGATGCTGGAGAATCATGGCGCAACATCAGTGAAATTGGAAATATTGCAATAGGTTCAATTAGTTTTTCACCAGTAGAAAGTAATCGAATATTTGTTACAACGACAAATGGCATTTTTGAAAGTCAGGATGATGGACAGTCATGGCGAGCAAGCAACGAAGGGTTAGTGCACCAATGGATAATGGCAGTTGACATATCTTCAAATGAAACTGTTTATGTTGGCACGAGTGGAGGGGGAGTTTATAAAAGGGAAATAAATCAAAAAAAATGGCAGCCTTGCAATCTCGGTTTCTCTCGAGAGTTTGTAATTTGCTCGGTAGTAGTACGAAAAAATTTAATTTATGCTGGCTCAAATCCTGGTGTGTTTAGGAGTCACGACGAAGGTAAATCGTGGCTTTTAGTTAACTACTTCTCGGAACCAGTATGGTCTCTTGCTATGCCTTTAGTACAATCTGCTTATCAAAAAAAAGTTGGAGGTCTTAGCATGAGTACTAATTTCGGTGGAACTTGGCAAGACAGTTTTATAACTGGTAATGCTCCAATTTACGCTGGTACAACTTATGGACGAATTTATAAAAGTGAAGATGCTGGATTTTCTTGGCAACTAGTGGGGGATTTGGGTGGTAATG
Organism: Pleurocapsa sp. MO_192.B19; assembly: GCA_030064975.1. GTDB lineage: Bacteria > Cyanobacteriota > Cyanobacteriia > Cyanobacteriales > Xenococcaceae > Waterburya. Next base: position 1,231 of record JASJDX010000220.1, on the reverse strand, counting down.
AAGTATATTCCTTAGAGATATCTCCTCATACCACTAATATTTATGCCGGAATAAAGGGAGCAGGTGTCTTTAAAAGTACTGATAGAGGAAGTTCTTGGACGCCTCTCAATGAGGGATTAAATGATTTGCAAATAGAGTGTTTAACTGTGTCAGGAGGATACAACAGAGAGATACTGTACTGTGGAACAGCTAAAGGCTTCTTATATAAAAGCATAAATGGTGGAGAATCCTGGCAAGCATGTGGTGATGATCTACCCTCTCAACCAATTTATTCAATAGCTCAATCACCAACAGCAATTGACCTAGTTTATGCAGCTACAGAAGACGGTTTATATAAAAGTTGCAATGGAGGACTGTCTTGGAAGTTTTTGGATAATAACTTGGGTAAGCAAATGGTTTTATCAGTATTGCTATCACCTTTGGATAGTAATTTGTTATATGCTGGTACAAAAAATGGTGTTTTCAAGAGTATAGATGGAGGGGAAAGCTGGTTTTTTCTAGGCAATGAAATAGATAAGAAGCATTTCTCCGATACCAATGAAGTTATTCGATTAGTTTGTTTGCCAGAAAACCCTAGTCTGATATACGCAGCATCGCAAAAAGGACTCTTTGAACTAGTTGACTCTTAGCCTCAGCAAGTTATCAAAGGACGATCATCACTATTCAAAGAGCCAGCTAACCATCGCATGCACCGGACGGATTGGCAACTACTGGCTTCGTTTCAGTCTAGGGTGTTGACTTTGTGGGACAAGACTCGTAAATTTTTCAGGCACTTTTCATGTCACAAGAAGCTGCCGAAAATAGAGTTTTTCGTTTTGAGAGCATTGACTGTCCAAAAACTTGATGTACCCATTCTTCAAGATCGATACCACGAATATTTTCCAAGGCATTCTTAACAACATCTGTTGTAAAAGTCATAGTAGACAAAGGAATTGTTAGAAGCATCTGTCTCAAGTCTTTGAGAGGACAACGAGAGGAAAAGTGCTTATATTTTCCGTAACTGCTCACCGCAACAGAGCAGTTTTATTGACAACAGGATGAAGGGCGCAAAGCAGAGCGCTTGCTATTTAACGCACTCTCCGAGCCAATTTCCAATTGGGTGAGATTCAGGTATTATACTGGCATGACTACAATTGCTTCAGAATCTACCAGCTCCGCAACCGCAGTCGCCCCTACAGCAGAAATGGCGACAAGTATCCTAATGGTTGAATGGATAGTGAAGCAGCTACAA
>JASJDX010000219.1 GCA_030064975.1 Pleurocapsa sp. MO_192.B19 | reverse complement strand
TTACTTGGGATGTGGTTAAAACAGGAGAATTTGCTGATATTGGCTCTAATTTTCGTCCTAAAACAGAAGCAGAGTTGGCTATTTATCAAAAATCGGTGACTAAAATTTATAACTTATTCCTGAAAAAAGTATCTCGCTATCGTAATCTTCCTCAGGAAAAGGTTAAAGAAATTGCTCAGGGAAGAATTTGGTCGGGGAAAGAAGCAGTTAAAATTGGTCTGGTGGATCGTATTGGCGGTTTAGAAAGTGCGATCGCCTATGCCGCAGAAAAAGCCGAATTAGGTAACAATTGGCAACTAGAAGAATATCCCCAACAACATCGTTTTGAAACCGAAATTTTACAGCGTTTATTTGATGTCAAAGCCTTAGAAGCACAATTGGAAATTGACCCTGTTACCGCAGAATTACTAAAAATCAGACAAGAATTAGCAATTTTGCAAAATTTTGATGATCCCAGTGGGATTTATGCTCGTTTACCCTTAAATTTTGAGATTGATTAATTAAGATTGTCCTGATTTTTAATGTGGTTAGATTAATAATTTTGTATGACACTCGACAAAGTGGCAACTAGGAACTATAACTATGGTGCAAAGAGGTATCTCATAATTACACACAGATGAAAATCCAAACTTTACTAGGTATTGATGGCTACAGTTTACTCGTTTGTCATTGTTCGGGAAATTTATATCGCTTGAATATTGTTGACCAGGAACGTAAGACTTATAATTTCGAGGGTATTTACCCTACAGTAGAAGCTGCTATAGAACAAGGTAAGTCTGTGATTCAAAATCTTGAGTCTTTGAAGCTAAAAACCTTAAGCCGTCGTTCAGATTAATTCTGTAGGTGAGAAAATTAAGAATAACCAAGTTAACTGATAGTTAGTCATAAATCCAGTTGGTAAGCAAAGTTATTATTAGTGTATTTTCGCTCTCATCAAATCTATCATTCTCAATCCTGGCAGAAATTGTGTTCCATATACTAGCAAAGCCCATCGCTGCCATTATAATTTCCCTCTATTATTTTGATTTAATTTTTTTTTAAATTTAGATCTTGACTCTCCCCTTAGGGCAAAGTGTTGAATAGTAATAGCCAAGATTTAGGTGTTACTAATGCTTAAAATTAGTGACTTTGCTCAACTGAGTCGTGTCTCCCCCAAAGCACTGCGTCTTTACGATCGCATGGGCTTATTAAAACCGATTAAAGTAGATAGCCAATCTAACTATCGTTATTATTCAGCAACTCAATTGCCACGGTTAAATCGTATTCTGGTTTTTAAAGAATTAGGATTTTCTTTGGAAGAAATTGGTTGTTTGCTGAATGAAAATATTTCTCTGGCAGAAATTCGCGGTATGTTGCGTCTAAAACAATCAGAAATTCAACAGCGACTATTAGACGATCAATCGCGCTTGATTAGGGTAGAGATGCGTTTACAAGAACTAGAACAGGAGAAATCAATGTCCAACTACGAAGTTATTCTTAAACCAATAAAATCTCAATTAGTTGCTGCAACTTTAGGGATTATTCCTAATTTTGATGATTGCGGTCCCATTTTAGAAAGTCTTTTTGACCAAGTTTATACTTATGCCTTTGGTAATGGATTAAAAGAAGTGGGCTGTGGCATAAATATCTACCACGAGACAACATTACGAGACAAAGACATTCCCGTAGAAGCCGTTGTCCCAATTCCTCATAAAATTCCCACCAGCGATCGCATTTGGATCTATAAACTACCAGAAGTAGAAACCGTGGCTTGTGTGGTTCACCATGGTTCATTTGCTTCTTTAGGGAATGCTTACTGCACTTTACTAGAATGGGTTGGCAAGCACGGATATCAAATTTCTGGCTCAACTCGCGAAGTATATTTACAGTACGAACGGAATGGTGATCCGTCTCAATATGTTACAGAAGTTCAAATTCCCGTGGAAAAAGCAGCATAAATAACTAGATGATGAGGGATGGCGGTCAGACCCCGCGTCCCATCTACGTGGGATAATATCGGCGTAAGACGCAAGACAAAGGGGTACTCCACGCATGTACGCTGACCAAGACAAGGATGAGAGCAGAGGACAATCCTTGATCCCTTCTTAGGCATCAGCTCTAATTAATTAAGTTAGGACAAAGTTAGGACAATTTACTTAAAAATCCTAATAATTTTTTAGTCCTTTCTGTTAACAAAGTTCGACGATAGCTATCAGCAGCTTGTTTGATGACATTGGCTTGGGTAGGGTAAGGATGAATTACTGTAGACAACTTACTTAAACCCATGCCACCAATCATAGCTGTGGTAATCTCGCTAATCATTTCTCCGCCATGACGAGCAACTATAGTAGCGCCTAAAATTTCATCCGAACCCCGCTTATGAAGAATCTTGAGAAATCCTGCTGTTTCTCCATCTGCTAAGGCGCGATCGACATCATCAAAATCAATCTTGATTGTATTGCAGTCAAGTCCTTTTGCCTGTGCCTCTTCTTCATACATTCCCACATGGGCAATTTCAGGATCGGTAAATGTTACCCAAGGCATAATTAAATCACTCAGCTTCGATTTCCCTAAACCAAAAGGAGAAAACAAAGTATTTTTAATTACAATTCGCGCTGCGGCATCGGCGGCGTGGGTAAATTTCCAATTCATGCAGATATCCCCTGCACCATAGATTTTAGAGTTAGTAGTTTGTAAATTATCATTGACCTTAACTCCTCTTCTGGGGTCATATTCCACCCCTACCGCTTCTAAATTGAGACTTTCAACATTGGGTTGTCTACCTGCACCAGCCAAGATTTGATCGACCACAACTGATTCTTGTCCACTGTGACCACTAAAGCTAATTACTTTGCCTTCTGGATCTTGTTTTATTCCCTGTAGTTGGCAGTTTAAAACCAAACGGATACCTTCTTGAACAAATGCCTTTTGTACCACCTCCGCTGCGTCGGGATCTTCTTTATTAAGCAAATGAGAACCCTTGTGAAATAAAACTACTTCGCTACCCAAACGATGAAAAGCCTGGGCTAACTCGCAACCAATTGGGCCTCCGCCAATTACCGCTAATCTTTTAGGTAATTCCGTTAGAGAAAAAACATTTTCATTAGTTAAATAACCGACTTCTTCAATACCTTTAATTCTTGGTCTTACTGCTCTGGCCCCAGATGCAATTACTGCCTTTTTAAACTTGAGAGTTTGCCCTCCTACAGTAATACTATTCTGGCTAGTAAAACTCGCCTCACCAAAAAACACATCAACTCCTGCTTTTTTTGCTGCCACTGCCGAGTCAACAGGACTAATTCTTGTTCTAACCTGGCGCATCCTTACCATCACCGCAGGGAAATCCACTTGAATATTATCTGGTGGTTGAACTCCAAAGGGTAAAGCTTCTTTCATATCTGCCACCACACGGGAAGAACGAATCAAACATTTAGAAGGAACACAACCCACATTAAGACAATCTCCTCCCATTAAATTCTTTTCAATCATGGCTACTTTTAAGCCAATATCTAACCCGGCTGCGCCTTTAGCTGTCACTAATCCTGCTGTCCCTGCACCGATAACCACTAAGTCATAACAGTCAGCAGGTTTAGGGTTTGCCCAGTCTGGGGGATGAACGTTAGCAATCAACTGCTGATTGTACTCATCCATCGGTGCAATAGTTACTGCATGATCTTGATTACTCATAATTAGTTAGTGTTGAATTTTAAATATTGAGTTGATATTGATTTGATGGCTATATTTAGAACAAAGCAGTTAAGCTGATTGTTTCTCGTTGGTATCGATAGATTCATCTAAAGCTTTACGAGCAATTTTAGTAACGTAGAGAGTAACTGCCACCGTAGCAATAAAACCAATTATACGAATTGCCCATTGAGCTATAGGGTTAGCATCAGGTTGACTGTCTCCGCCGATTGTAGCAATACTACCTGCTAGAGAACCAATATAGACATACATAATTGTGCCTGGAATCATGCCCACCGAACCCAGAACATAATCTTTTAAAGATACTCCTGTAACACCCAAACCATAATTTAAAAGATTAAAAGGAAATATAGGTGATAATCGGGTTAATAAGACTATTTTAAACCCTTCCCTGCCGACAGCTTGATCGATCGCATTAAACTTCTTATTACCCTCAATTTTTTTGGATATCCAGCCCCGTGCTAGATAACGACCTACTAAAAAAGCTAGGGTTGCTCCGATTGTCGCCCCAAAAAACACATAGATTGAGCCTTTAATTACCCCAAAAAGCACCCCAGCCCCTAGAGTTAGCACTGAACCAGGGAGAAACGCCACCGTAGCAACAATGTAAATTAACATAAAAGCAATAGGTGCGATCGCTCCTAAATCATCAACCCATTGCAACGCATTGCGTAACAGTTCTTGAGGGTTAAAGCCAGTATTTCCCACAGCTTCCTGTGCCTCTACTGGCGCAGCCACTAAAGTTATCCCCATCAGGATTAGTATGCCCGTTTTCCAATATTTATTGATTCTCATGATTTGCGATAGTGGATATCGCCTCCACTTTAACTCCATAATTAAAATTCTCAGAGCTTACTTAAAATGAGCTTAAAACTTTACTAGTTGTTAATTAATTTTGAAATTTATCTTTAAACATATTAGAAAACTAATCTTACTATTTTTGAGCGGTATAATTGTTTTTTTTATATTAAGTAGGTTGACTATTGCTCCTAGCCATACACCAGAAAAATCTGAATCAATTAAGGGTATTTGGCTAAGTCATTTTAGTAACGCTTTTTTGACCTATACCACTTTGACAGATAATGCGTTTCATCAGCTATCTTGTCTTAATTACAATCGAGTTTATGTTGATGTCTACAACGACGGGACAACCTATTCTAGTAAGTATGCCCCCAGAAACTATCTTTTATCTGTACCGTTTACTAATCCCTTAAAGACAGCGATCAAAGAAGGAAAACACCAGGGATTAAAAATTTATGCTTGGTACGAACATGGCATGATGACTTTTCCTAATGCTACATTAGCTCGACAGCATCCTGATCGGTCAAAATCGGTTGCAGTTCTCCACGGGCGATCGCACCAGCCACAATGTATTTGACTGCTTGAATGATACCAGCCCCTTGAATAGCTTCTTCTAGAACGGCTTCGGCATCATCGAATTGTAAATAGCTCGGCACAGACAGGGCGATCTCACCCCCAGCTTGTTCAAACTTCCAGGCAAATTCCCGTCGCGTTTGGGGATAGATAAAGTTAATACAGCGATATTTTGCTAGTTCTTGGGGTGTTTTCGGTGTTCCTACTTGCTGTAAATAGGCAGGTGCAGCACAGGTAACTAGATTTGCAGTCCCTAGGGTTCGCATAATTAAGCGACTATCGTTACCCATACCCACGCGCACAGTGGCATCAATGCCCTCTTCAATTATGTCAGTCATGCGATCGCTGAAAGAGACATTTAGTTTCAAATCGGGATACTTGGTAGCCAAATTAGGTAACTGTGGAGCAATATACATTTTCCCCAATGCTAGGGACAGATCGAGGCGTAGAGTCCCCTTTGGTATGGATTGAGCCTGTTTAACTTCCAGTTCAGCTTCTTCTAGTTCATCCAAGATTTGCTGGCAGCGAGCGTAAAACCTAGCACCATCTTCAGTTAGAGTGAGGCTGCGGGTAGTGCGTTGCAGTAGGCGAACTCCTAAATCATCTTCTAGGCGCAACACAGCCCGACTCACTGCCGAAGGTGACATCCCCAACTGTCGTGCTGCTGACGAAAAGCTACGGTGCTGCGCCGAGCGGATGAAAATTAACAGACTTTTGAACTTGTTCATAACTTGACTTTTGCATTTTTTGCACAAGTATTTTGAATTTTAACTACTTTTTCTCACCTTAAACACAAGCTATTGTTTAACTATCACCAGGTTCATCAACAACAGACATCAAATCAAACAAAGGAGTCATCATGAAAACGATTGCACTCATTACAGGAAGCAATAAGGGCATGGGTTTTGAATCTGCTCGCCAACTTGCCAAGCAGGATATTCACGTACTGATTGGAGCTAGAAATTCTGAGAAAGGGAAAGCAGCAGTTAAGTCGCTTCAGGATGAGGGATTAAGTGCGGAATTCTTGTTACTGGATGTGATCAATGAAGAAAGCGTTAAGAATTCTGCTCAAGCTGTCGCGAACCAGCATGGCAAGCTCGATATCTTAGTCAATAATGCAGGAATTAATCCTGAGTATCGACAAGGAATTTTTACCTTTGAACAACTACCATTCGATCTTTTGATACAAATTTATGAAACTAATGTGTTTGGTGCTTTCCTAGCCATTCGCGAGTTCCTACCTCTGTTAAGAAAATCAACTGCGGGGCGCATTGTTAATGTCTCTTCTTCAGTTGGCTCGCTAACCGAGCAATCGAATCGGGAGTCTCTGTACTACGGCATTAATACTGTGGGTTATAACTCTTCCAAAACAGCACTAAATGCCATGACTGTTCAACTCGCTAAACAGTTATCTGGTACTACTATCAAGGTTAATTCTATTTGTCCTGGATGGGTAAAAACCGACATCGGCTCTGACGCAGCACCCAGAACAGTTGATGAAGGTGTTCGCATTATCGTCCAGCTAGCAACTCTGGCTGAAGATGGAGCTAGTGGTGGTTTCTTTAATGAAGATGGCATGATTCCTTGGTAAATTAGCGCGGATAGTTTATCTCCTATTTCCTGTCCCCTGCTCTTTACCTATAATAAATTTAATTTTGTCTACCAACTTAGGAAGATTACCACGGGGATTTCGCAGGTAGAGGAATAGAGTTAGGGTATTAAGATCAATACTTCGGACAGTTTTTTTATGAAGGCTAAAAGCATTGATATTTCCTTTCTGCTGAAAGCCTGTAAGGACTATTAATTCGTTAATCATTGCTACACATCGCAATTTTGTCCGAAGTATTGAGCAAGTAATATTCGCTCTTTTGGTTGTTGAGGGATTTCCTTACGCCGATGTCTATGTAGGGCTTGATAGTGTTCTCAATGATTTTTTTGGTCATCTCTTCACCGAGATTGACGAATTTGATGTTGCTAATAAGCTTTTGATATGTCGCCGCACAAGATACCGTTGTTGATCTGCTTTAAACTGTTGGGGGTTAATGACGACTCCTGTTCCAATACCATCAACGAGTGCTATTAGTGCATTAGCCTCAAGGGTTAAATCAATATCGTCTCGGATCAGCTTTGCTGCTTGCAAATCAGCTAACTCTTGACAAATAATTTGGCATAAAAATTCATAGCGTTTTTGATGTTCCCGAACTAATTTTTCGCGCCCAATTGCATACCCTAAAAAAGCAACCCAAACTTTCCAACCTGGAACACCACTGGCTTCCAAGGGCAATACTGCGAAAATCATCTGCTCAAGCCGCTCAATTCCGTGCCGTCCTGTTGCAGAGGTTTTCATATCCTCAAATAGGTTTTCAAAGACTCGTTCTAATGCAAACAGCATCAGTTCGTCTTTGTCGCGAAAATAGTGGGTGACCACGCCTGTTGAAGAGCCAAGTTCCTGAGCGATCGCCCGCATACTAGTGCGGTCGAGTCCTTCACGGATAATTACTCGCCATGCTGCTTCAGTTACTTCAAGACGACGATCGCTGTAACTCATTGTTTTCCTAGCTTTTTAGCCAAATAAGATTACTATATTGACATTTTATCATAACAGTTGTTATGTTATTTATAACAACTGTTGTAATTTAACGTTTTGCTGATGCCTTTTGCAGTAAAGGAAAAATGACATGACTCATCTTGTTTGGTATGGCTGGAAGCTGTTGGGACTGTCTGCTGTTGGCTCTTGTGCCGGCAACCTGTTACTCAAACAGGCAAATCTAGCCTTATCTAATTCTGGTCTACTTGCGATTGCGACTTCTCCTTGGTTTGTTGGAGCGATCGCTTGCTACATCTTTGATCTCATTTTCTTTAGTCAAGCCTTGCAGTATTTGTCCGTATCAGCCGCCGTTCCTGTTGTTTCAGGGATTCGGATTGCGGCTACTGCAATTTTGGCTGACGTCTTTTTTGGTGAACATCTCACTTTTAATCAATTGTTGGCATCGAGCCTAATTACCGTAGGAATTGTTATTATGTTACGCGCTTAACAGGAGAATCACTATGACGCTTGAACTGTTCGACGCTTCAGGCTCACTTTGCTCTCAAAAAGTAAAGCTAGTCTTAGCTGAGAAAAATTTGGAATGGAAAAGTCACCCGATCAATCTACTGACATTGGAAAACTTGCAACCGAGCTATATGCGGCTTAATCCTAAAGGCGTTGTACCAACCTTGATTCATGATGGTAGAGTGATTACTGATTCAGCTGCGATCGTCCGATATCTGGACGATCAATTTCCATATCCCAAATTGACTCCTGCTGAACCTAAATTGCAAGCGAAAATGAATAGCTGGATTGACTTGCAAAACCGATTTTCCATGCGGGAGTTGATGTACGGTAACTTTCGAGGAATTAAAGGTATTGTATTACGGCGATCGGTTCAAATTAAAGAAAGATTACTTCCCCAACTGATGGAAATACATCCCGAACTAAAAAAGCAATATACGGCTAAGTTAAAAGATGTCAGGCAATGGAATTCCACAATTCAAAATAAGAAGGAAATTGCCAATATTAATGCCAAAATAGAACCGATGTTAGGTCGATTGGAAGAACAACTCAGCCAAACACACTGGCTATGTGGTGCTACCTATTCTTTGGCTGACGCAGTATGGACAGCCGTGCTAAATCGATTAGATGAGTTGAACTTTAATTATTTATGGCTAGACAATACACGCCCTGCCCTTGAATCATATCTCAATCGCCTTAAATCCCGTCCTAGTTTTAGGATAGCAATTGAGGAAGATGAAATACCTTTATCAATGCTTATAGCTGGTTTACGCAGAATCTTTCTAGGTATCTAAATTAGTCAGATTAACACTATGGAAACTTGTTAGATTTAGTTATATCGGTTTATTTTTTAGTTAAGACAGATAATTAAGAGCTAAGAGCTAAAAACGCAGGGCGTGAAGCGCCCAAGTCGCGTCTAGCGACGCTTGCCTGCGAAGCAGGCTGCAGCTAAAAGCTAGAACTAATCAATGATGTGTCCTAGTTAAAAACTGAAATGATATTAGACAGAATAGATCATTACAATAAAACAGCCAATTACTAATTATGTAGAGAGCCATCAGGCATAATTGTGCCTACTAATATGGCTTTGTTAAAAATTGTATCTTCGATATCTGCACCAGTTAAATTAGCTTGACTCAAATTAGCTTTAGTTAAGTTTGCTCCTCTGAGATTAGCCCCTACTAAATTTGCTCCTGTTAAATTGGCTTTGGTTAAATTTGTGCCTCGCAATTTAGCCTTTTGTAAGTCGGCACTTTGGAGATTAGTGTAACTTAGGTTTGCCCAACGCAAGTCACATCCAGCCATATTGGCTTCTATCAAATTGCTAGCCAAGAAATAGCTATGACTGAAGTGTGTGGCGATCGCTTTTACTCGATATAGGTTAGCTTGATAAAAACTAGCTGACTGTAACTCTGCCTCAAAGAAATTTGCTCCTGATAAATCTGCCCCATCAAAACTAGCCTGGGTTAAAGCTGTCTCGCTAAGATTGGCACGGCTGAGCTTTGCTTGCATAAAGTTTGCCTGACGTAGTTGCCCTTGTCTGATAGAAGTGCCAATGAGGTTAGCACTACTCAAATTAGCACCTCGCCCCATAACGGCTCTTAAATCTGCTCCAATAAGGTTAGCCTGATATAAATCCGCATCAATTAGATAAGCAGACTGCAAATTAGCCCCAGTCAAATTAGTTTCAATGAGGTTAGCATCAATTAATTCTGCTGATTGTAAATTAGCTCCCGTTAGATTAGCCTTACTCAGTTTGGCACTAGTAAGATCTGCCCCAGTTAAATTTGCTTTAACCAAATAAACTCCTAATAGATTTATGCCCCGAAGATCGGCGTTAATCAAATCAATTTCTTCTTGGTGACTGTGATCTAGCCAGTCAATCCAATTAATAGCACCTTGTTTTAATTTAGTTAGATGCTCAATATTTGCCACTCAACTACCCCTAAAGCGCGATCGCATTTACTTAATTTCTTTTTATTATCCCTGTTAAAATCCCAGTTTTAGCAAGCTATTTATTCATTCTTTGTCTTAGTTAAGGTTTCTCGCCCGCTCACACTTTTAATAGCGTCTAGTGCTGCTGCTGAGCCTGCAATAATATCTCTTTCTTCTCCACCTAAATACATTCTGCCGAAGCTTCCTATTGCTGTTACCTTGAGAATGTTAATCAAGGCAGCTTTTTCGGCTTCATTGGCTGCCAAGGCTGCGTATGCTGCTGGCTGTACTTCTAGGACATAGAGAGTTTGTCCTTCCAGTAGCATCTGTCCGCGACAGTCGCGATTGATTAGCTGTGCCTGATAAGCATCAATATTGCGAATAATTTGACTAGAAACCACCTTGGGCTTAAGACTATCTTGTTGCTTTACGCCTAATGCTTCTAAAATTGCTCTACCTGCTGCTTTAACTTCTCCCTGTTTACTGGCATGAATTTCTAATAATCCATATAGTCTTTCGACAAATTGAACTCCTGGGCGTACTACCGCAGACTTGAGGGCAACATCTGTGATGCGATTAATTTCGATACCTGGGGATATTTCAATCCATAAAGAAGCATCTCCTGGTAAAGGCAAAAATCCTAGTGACACAGTGCCAATATAAGCTGCGTGCTGAGATTGTAATCTATCTAAATACACATAACTACGAAGTTCTACACCCAAAATTTCAGCCCTCTTGTTCCCATAAAGTTATTATCTAAACCATTCTCCAGCTAACCAGTTTGTGTCAGCAGTTGTAAAGAGTGCAATTAATTTTTGGGGTAATTCTATTGTTTAACCTAGAAAAAGTATTTATTTAAAACCACTATACAATTAGTATTTTTTGAGCATAATAGAGAGAAATTATGAGATTATGTTTTGTTCTGAGACAAGATACTTAAATAAGTTAAGTATTTTTGGCTTTTTAACCAACTCTAATCCCCAATTTACTAAACATAGTGTTTATATAGTGATGTGTATTTAAAACCAAATGTTGCTATTTTAAGTTTAAATATTCCTATGAATGTCCCAAGTATGAGTCCTTTTTTATTTGTAACTGATCTAGATAATACCTTAGTCGGTGACGACAAAGCATTAGCCGAACTTAATCAACACTTAGCTAAGCATCGCGAAAAATATAATAGCAAAATTGTCTATGCCACAGGAAGATCTCTTTATTTATACCGTTTGCTGGCAGAGGCTAAAGCCCTACTTCCTCCAGATGCTTTAATTACTTCTGTGGGAACAGAAATGTATTTCGATCAAAATCAGGAACAATTTGATCTAGAATGGGCGCAAATTCTTTCTCAGGGTTGGAATCGAGAAGAAATAGTAGCAATAGCCAGCCAATTTGATGAACTACAATCTCAGCCTAATTCCGAACAAAATCCTTTTAAAATTAGCTATTACTTGGCTGAAGTCGTGGCAAAAAAAACTATAACTAAACTAAAATCTGCTCTAAGCGAGCGAGGTTATGGTGTCAAGTTAATTTATAGTGCTGGTCAAGATTTAGATCTACTACCAAAAAATGGGGACAAGGGTTTAGCAGTACAATTTTTGCGTCAGAAATGGAATATTACTGCTGAAAAAACTATAGTTTGTGGTGATTCTGGTAACGATATTTCGATGTTTCAAGGGCAAGAAAAGAGTCTAATTGTGGGCAATGCCAAGCCAGAATTGCTTCAATGGTACAAAGTTAATAAAAATGACACCTTGTATCTAGCTCAGTCTACTTGTGCAGGAGGTATTTTAGAAGGCTTAAAATATTTTAGTCTTTTGTAAAAACTAAATGAGCAACAATTATCTAATTAATAATTACTTCAACTATGAAAAGTTAAAGTTCAATATTAAATAAATCTAACAACCAAGGTTTTCATATACTTACTATTTTTTTTGTTATCATCAGGATCAATATTCTAGTAGCGTAAAATTTTTGCGAAGTATAATAATAAGCTTTCTGCTGCAGTCAAAAGTATTTTGACGTAAAGATTCAGCCAACGCTGGGTTTGGTCAATTCGTAAAGATCTTACAGTGGGTATGCTGGAAAACAGATACTTATTTTGCCAAAGTAGATCAGAACGGAACATCTCAGACTTGTCCTAACTGTGGCGCACATACAGGGAAAAAGACTCTGGATGTAGGATTCACCATTGCAGTGAGTGTAAATATACTACTAGCAGAGATGTAGCAGCTAGCCAAGAAACTAGAAATCTTGGAATAACCGCCGTTGGGCAGACGGTAGTAGAAAATGTCTACGGACTGGATGCGACGGGGAGTATCGGTAACGGTATTCTAGTTGGCACAGGAAGAAGTAGAAAACCGTTAGAGTCGAGGTAGCTGTTTCCAGCTTACCCCTCTCTTCCGAAACCGTGCTTGTCAATTTCTCGACACACGGCTACTCAAACGTATCCACTTTGTCAT
>JASJDX010000218.1 GCA_030064975.1 Pleurocapsa sp. MO_192.B19 | reverse complement strand
TAGGATTCCATCGTTTAATCAATATTATGAATCAATTTCAATCATTGACTCTTTCAGGATAATCTCTGTTATTTGTTACTTCTTTAATTCGGAGAGTGACAAAAGAGGGATAACACCAAAGTATCGTGAGTATGTAAAGCGATCGCGTGAAACTAAAGAGGTTTATCATCTAAAATCTACAGAGAGTATTGCACAATTTTTTGCAGTCATTGAAAGTCAACACTAAATATAGATTGAAAGAAGTTTACAGGACGATTTGTGAAGCATAGCCGAAGGCATCACTCTAGAATAGTTAAAGTTTATGAAAAATATCTCAAAAGCTAAAAGCTAAAAGCTAAAAACCGATTGACAAGCAACGTAGTGTCTTAACTTGTCACCAATGGGTAATCCCTATCAGCAATTTGACAGATTAAGAAAACTTTAACGGTACTGATGCAAACGACTACTTTAGAGTTTGTTGGTTCAACTATTTTCTTTACTTCCCTTACTTCCAAAAAAGAAAAAATTACTATGATTAGTAAACAAGAAACTCAACTACCTACCTTAATTCCTCGCGAGATTTTGTTTGGCAATCCTGAACGTACTTCACCCAAGCTTTCGCCCGATGGAAAATATCTTGCTTATCTTGCTCCTGATGACAAAAATATTCTTCAAGTTTGGTTGCGTGAAATTGAAAAAGAAGAAGCCAAAAAGTTAACAGACGATAAAAAACGTGGTATTCAAGGTTATTTTTGGACTTATAACCCAGAACAATAAATTTACCTTCAAGATGCCGACGGTGACGAGAATTTTCATCTTTATTCAGTCAATATTAACTCCAATATTGTCAGAGATTTAACACCGTTTCAAGGAGTAAAAGCAGCAGCATTCAATCCAGAGCCTGAATTTCCCGATGAAATTTTAGTCGGACTGAATTTAAAGAATCCCCAGAAATTTGATGTCTATCGAATCAATTTAAAAAATGGTGCAGTTGAATTCGATACCGACAATCCAGGTAATATTGTGGATTGGACTACTGATGCTCAATTTAAAGTCCTAGCAGCACTTGCAACTACACCCGATGGTGGCTACGACTTGCTATATCGAGAAGCCACAGATCAACCCTGGCAGACTTTACGTCATTGGAGTACAGAAGAAGAAGGTAATCCACGCGGTTTTTCCAAAGATGGCAAAATTTTATATATAAGTGCCTCTCATGATGCCAATGCTGCGCGTTTACTCGCTTTAGATTTGGCAACTAAGCAAGAAACAGTAATAGCAGAAGATAGTCAATATGATGTTTCAAGTGTAATCATCCATCCCACAGAAAGACATATTCAAGCAGTTGCTTTTGTCAAAGATAAATTAGAGTGGCAAATAATCGATCCTAGTATAGAGCAAGATATGGAAGCGATCGCATCTGTGCGTTCTGGTGAAATTCATCCAGTCAGTGGAGACTTAGCGGATCGGAAATGGTTAATTGCTTATGTAACAGATGATGGACCTGTTTACTATTATGTTTATGATCGCGATTCTAAATCCACCACCTTACTATTTAGCAACCGTCCAGAGTTAGAAGAATTACCCCTGGTTTCAATGCAGCCAGTATCGTATCAGACGCGAGATGGTTTGACTATTCATGGATATCTAACTGTTCCCCAAGGTAAAGACGCACCATATCCAACGGTAATGCTAGTTCATGGTGGTCCTTGGGTGCGAGATATCTGGGGTTACGATCCCCAAGCACAATGGCTGGCTAATCGAGGTTATGCAGTCTTACAGCCTAATTTTAGAGGTTCTACAGGTTATGGAAAAGCTTTTCTGAATGCAGGTAATCGTCAATGGGCAGCAGCAATGCACGACGATCTAATTGATGGGGTCAATTGGCTAGTAAAAGAAGGTATTGCCGATGAAAACAAGATTGCAATTATGGGTGGTTCTTATGGCGGTTATGCCACTCTAGTAGGTTTAACTTTCACCCCCGAAGTCTTTGCTTGTGGGGTAGATATTGTTGGGCCGAGTAATATAATTACCCTGATGCAAAGTATTCCTCCCTACTGGAAACCATTGATGGCAATGTTTCAGCATCGGGTAGGCAATTTAGAAACTGAAAAGGAGTTTTTAAAATCGCGATCGCCCTTGTTTTTTGTAGACAATATTCAAAAACCTCTATTGATTGGACAGGGAGCCAATGATCCTCGTGTCAAAGAAGCTGAAAGTGAACAAATAGTTGATGTGATGCGTCAAACTGGTAAACCAGTTGAATATGTTCTCTATACTGATGAAGGACATGGTTTTGCTCGTCCTGAAAACCGTCTACACTTCTATGCTCTAGCGGAAGAGTTTTTAGCCAAACATTTAGGAGGAAGATTTGAACCAATCGGAGAAATAGAAGGTCATTCTGGCGTGATTAAATAAGTTAGTGACATCTTCCCTCAGTAAACTGAGGGCTAGATGCGGGGATTACCCCTTTGTCAACCTCGCGATTAGGCACTTACTAACCCAAGCCGCTTATCTAGACAAAATGATTAGCTCACCGATAATGCAGCAATTGTTAACCGAGAAGTATTGAAAAGCGATCGCTGTTACTTTCATCAAAACAGTTAGACATACCTAAAAGATTTAAGTTTGTGTTTCAATATATTATCTTGTGGTCAAGCTACTGCTATTTCCACGTCAATATTTCCCTCAATCGCTTTTGAGTAAGGGCAAAGCTTATGTGCCTGGGCAATTAATTGTTCTGCTTTTTCACGCTCTATATTTGGCATTTCAACAGTTAGTTTGGCAGCCAGCATATATCCACCATCTCCAGGATCTCTCCCAATAGTCACTGCACAATTGACTGTTGTTTCAGATGCATCAACTCTTGCTTTTCTAGCAGCTAAAGCAAGCGCACCATGAAAACAAGCAGCATAACCCGCAGCAAAAAGCTGCTCTGGATTAGTGGCTTGTCCATGACCACCTAGTTCAGTTGGAAAGGCAAGATCCAAGTCTAATATTCCATCAGAACTACGAGCATGACCTGACATCCGAGCGTGTCCCTCCTCCCCAGGAGTAACAGTTACTTCAGCCGTATATAAAGGTTTCATCACAGCACCTTCATACTGTTGTCCTAGTTGTTGCATCAATTCTTCTGTAGTAGGTTTCATAATTTTTGCTCTTGATTGCTACTTACTTTCGAGTAGTCTAACGCATCAAATTTAAAGTCAAAAAACTATTAAATCCATAGTTTATGAGGTGCAATTGGTTAAACTTGCAACAGAACCAAGTAGATAGAGTGCCAAAGGATAGACTGTAGAGCAAAGAGTCTCGATCACAAGCGATCGCAATAGTCTAATTCGGCAAAAGTCAGTTGAAAACTAGCACCCTGGCTGAAGTCTAATTCTATCTCTCCTTCTAACTGTCTAGTTAAAATACGAACCAGTCTTAATCCGAGTGAGTCTGTCTTGTAAAAATTAAAGTCTTCAGGAACTCCAATTCCATCATCTTTAATTGTTAAAATGATCTCAGCATCATCTGTGCGTAGCAAACTTATCGAAATATTGCCTTTATCTCTACCAGTAAAAGCGTGTTCTAAGGCGTTAGTAACTAATTCATTAATAATAAGACCACAGGAATGAGCCGTTTCAATATTGAGATTAATACTTTCGGCATTAACGACAAAATTAATACCTTTTTCTTGGTTAGAGTGAGAGTCGGATATTTTTGCCAACAAAGCTTTAATATAAACACTTATATCAATTTCTTTGAGGTTGTTAGAACTATAAAGCTGTTCGTGAACCAATGCCATTGAATGAATCCGATCTTGGCTATTCTTAAGCATTTTAATAATTTCTGGATCGTCAACATAATGAGTTTGCAATTCTAATAAACTAGAAACGACTAGTAAGTTATTCTTAACTCGATGATAAATTTCTTTCAGAAGTACTTCTTTTTCTGTTAAAGAGCTTTTAAGTTTAGCTTCTGCTTGCTGACGTTCTAGAACTTCTTGCTTTAGTTGGTGGTTGCTTTGTGCTAATAAAACTGTGCGTTTTTCGACTCTATGTTCTAAGTCTTCATTCAGTTTTTTAAGAGCTTGTTGAGCAGCCATGCGCTCATTTACTTCTTGCTCTAATTTATGATTAATTTGGCTTAATCTTGTTTGCACGACTTTTCGTTGCTCTATCTCCGCCGTCAGAATATCATTTTGTCTGGTTTGAGCATGAGTCATGTGACGAAGTTGCAGATGTAGTTGGATTCTGGCTAATACTTCTTCTGGCTGAATTGGCTTAGTTACGTAGTCTACCGCACCCACCTCAAATCCCTTTACTTTATCTTCAGTACTTGATAGAGCAGTCATGAAAATTACAGGAATATCTTTTGTTTCGGGTTCATTTTTTAGACAACGACAGGTTTCATAGCCATCAATACCTGGCATCAGAACATCCAGCAAAATAATACCTGGCTTGGCATATTTAGCTCGTTTTAAACTGCTTTCACCATCTTGAGATACCAAAATTGTTAATCCAGAATCTTCTAAATAGTCAACAATTACAGATAAATTAGTGGGGTTATCATCAACAATCAAAATATTATGATCTCTTAGATCGAATTGAGTATTGAAGCCAGAATC
Organism: Pleurocapsa sp. MO_192.B19; assembly: GCA_030064975.1. Lineage (GTDB taxonomy): Bacteria > Cyanobacteriota > Cyanobacteriia > Cyanobacteriales > Xenococcaceae > Waterburya. The sequence goes on along the minus strand of JASJDX010000218.1, from coordinate 7,916 downwards.
AGTTGTAAAATTCATAGTTTATTTTTGGAGTATTTAGGGTAAATATTTTTCAACTAAATTGACGATCGCTTTTTCTTGGAAATTTAGACTTAACTGTTTAAGTTGCTCGGCAAAAGGTGCATACTTGTCATCTAATTCTTCTAAATCCATTGCCCATTGACGAATTTTTTTCATACTGCCCAGCATCGCTAATTCGTACAAAGCTTCTAAATTTTCCCTGGGTGGGGCAATCAAATCTATAGTTTCAGAGCTAATTGGTTTACATTTAATCGAGATCACTTCTGTTTTTTCGGCATGAATCCATAACAACTGCAAATATTTTTGCAACAGAGCCAATAATTTGCGCTTGTCAATTGGTTTAGCTAAAAAAGCATTACAACCAGCAATTTGATTTTGTTCGGAATCAATTTCTAAAATGCTGCTAGAGATAGCAATAATCGGTATGTGATGGAAGTCAGGAATTTGTCGTAGTTCTTCTACTGCTTCAAAGCCGGTTTTAATTGGCATTACTAAATCAGTCAAAATTAAATCTGGTTGGATTTGTTGAGCCAGTTCAATTTCTTGTTGACCATTTTCAGCTGAGTACACCTCAAAACCCAATGGTTGAAGAAGATTTTGCAAAAATAAGCGATTTTCAATCTTATCGTCTACTACTAAAAGTTTGCGTTTCTCTCCTTGATAACCAACTATGGAGTCAAATTCCGTTAGTTCCTCAAGAGCTTTATTTTCAATCACTGGCAGAGTAAGATCGAACCAGAAAGTTGAACCCATACCCAATGAACTAGTAACTTTTAAATCACTATTCATTGAATGCAGCAACTGTTGGGCGATGGTCAATCCTAAACCAGCTCCATCAGTTTTGTTATGTATCTCTCCAGTTTGTTCAAAAGGTAGAAATATTTTGCTTAACTCTTCTGAACCTATGCCCTTACCAGTATCAATTACCTCGAAACGAAGAGTTGTAAAATTCTGCAAGTTAATTTCAGTATCAGATTGAACTGGCAAAAATTCACAATAGTCAATGACGATAAGCCTCAAAGTTACTCTACCCTGACTAGTAAATTTGATTGCATTATTAAACAATTCAATTAGAATTTGTTTGAGTCTTTGACGATCTGCTTCAATACCTGGAGGTAAGTCGAGGGGAATTTCTGAGGTAAACGTCAAGCCTTTGGCTATAGCTTGCGATCGCACAATAGCTGAAATTTCTGCCAAAAAAGTAGCTACATTAATTGGTGTGGAGTAAAGCTCAATCGGGGCGGTTTCAATTTGAGCAAAATCTAAAATATCTTCGATTAAACTTAATAGATAGCTACCACTGCTTTCAATAGTTTTTAAGCTTTTTTGGTAATTGGCAGTAGAGACATGATGACAGTTAGACAATCCCTGTAAATTGCTTTGCAAAAGTCGAACCGAACCGAGAATCCCATTAAGGGGAGTACGTAATTCGTGACTCATATTAGCTAGAAAATTACTTTTGGTACGATTAGCCATTTCTGCCATCTGTTTAGCAGCTGCTAATTCTATTTCTGACTGTTTGCGATCGCTAATATCGGTAATCATCACCAAAATACCATTATATCGATCGGGTTGAGTATATATAGGTGCGATGGAAACAATCGCCCAAAGTTTAGAACCATCTTGACGGCACAACTGGAGATCGTAAACCTCTATATTTTTTTGTTCTTGTTTAACTATTGAAGAAGTAGCTATAACTTTTCTGTCTGGTTGATCTTGGTCAAGAAAATCAAATAAAGAGCGATTTAAAATTTCTTCTTGTTTATATCCCAGCATTTGACAAATTCTAGGGTTCACAAAACTGGTTTTGCCTTGAACATCAAAAAGCCAAATACCTTCATTAGCCGTTTCCACAATTGAGCGATATCGTTCTTCACTCTCTCTTAATGCCATCTCTGCCTGTTGCCGTTTTTTCTCACTTCCAGAAGCTTCAATAATGTTGCTACAGGTGGCTAAAAAGGGCTGTAAATAGTCCACTAAGTCTCGATCGTAACCATTAGTTCGATTCGCTATACCAACCATCCCCAGCAGACGATTTTGGCTATAAAATGGCAATCCTAAAAAAGCATTGAGTGGCGGATGTCCTGGTGGTAAACCACCCCGTCTGGGATCGGTGCCAGGATTATTGGCAATGACGGGCTTACCTATTACAATAACCGCTCTAAATAGGGTGTTGAGATTATTAAATTCCATTCCTTGAGGAGCATTCTCTTCGTAAAATTTGCGTGTTTCCTCGTTCCAGGCAATATTGGTGATAGCGTGAGTTTTAAGATAGGGTTTGCCGCGCATTTTCATATATGCTTCTTCTACATATGGTTCCCCTCCATCTGTATAAAAAATTTCGCCAATAAAGCCATATTCGCTATCGGTAATCTGTAAAAGATTTTCTAATAATCCATCAAATAAAATTGCTGGTTCAATATCTTGAATAAATCTTGACTGAGCCAGACTAATTCCCTGAAGCAATTTACTGTTTTGGAGGGAGGAATATTCGGCTTGTTTGCGGGCAGTAATATCGACTACTGTACCTTCGTAGTAAGTTACCTGTTGTTTTTGATCTCTAAATAGATGAATATTAGTAGAAATCCAAATTTTGCTCCCATCAGAATGATAAACTTGACACTCAAAGTCTGTAACGGCTCCCTTTTGCTGCACTGCTACGGTTAATTCTTGCCAATTTTCTGAATTGATAAAGAGTTGCTGTCCTGTATTGTCAATCGCGGAAATTAATTTTTCAGGAGAATCATAGCCATAAATCTTCGCTAGGGAGGGATTGACATTCAGATATTTACCATCAAGGGTACAGATGAAAATTCCCTCCGCTACATGATTGAAAACATGACGATATTTTGCTTCTGCTGCTTGTAAATCTCTAGTTTTTTGCTGAACTCGCTCTTCCAGCTGTAGTTCTTTGGCTTTCAATGTCTCTTCCACTGACATTTTTGCTCGAATATAGGTAGAGAGAACAATGGTAAGTAGGGTGCCACCTCCAAAAACTCCCCAAGGATGCCAAGTAGTTCTTTGTAAGATATAGGCAGAACTAGGCCGAGTTATAATTAACCATTGCTGCTCGGCGACATTTAGCTGGTAATGGTTGCGATCGTGATGTATGCCTTGAAGACTGTTACTACCATCTACTTCTTTAATTTGATTTACTGTGTCTAAAGTTAAAGATGAGTTGGAAGAATAGAATAGACGATCTTCTGGCGGTGCAGATTCGTTAACTAAAAAAATATCAATGTCTTTGGGGTGAAGATAATATAATGCTCTTTCAACAATATCTTCGATTATAAATACCCCTAAAGCAAAACCTTCGAGATTTTGACGGCGATCGCTAACTGTCTTAGTTGAGGTATGGTTTTTATAAATTGGGGAGAAAACTAAAAAGCCTTTTTTGGGCAGATGGCTTTTTTGGACTAAGGTAATGGGAACAGTCGCGATCGCTTTTCCTGTATCTCTCGCTAACTGCAATGCCTCTAATCGACTAGAATTAGAAGCAAGGTCAAATCCCAATACAGTCTCATTTCCCTCGTAAGGTTCGACAAAATATACGGGAAAATACTCTTTTCTAGCTTTAGCTCTCTGGATTTGTTTGTTAATATCCAGTTCGGTAATTTCAAAATTAGTGAAACCATCTTGTCTGGCAGCTTGTTCATAAGCCTCCCTTTTTTGATAAGCTACACGTGGAATCCATTCCAAAGCCTGGATTTCAGAATCAGTTGTTAAATAATTCTTAGTAAACTGCTGAAATTCCTGCCGAGTAACTTTTTCCGAGGCATTATAAAGACTGACAATCGACTCCAGATGTTGTAAGTTTTTTTCAATACTTCTTTCAATTGAAGCTGTAATGTCTGCTGAATCCTGCTCGAACTCTTGGGCAATTTTTTTCTTTTCCAAGTCCCAAACAATAGCCAAAGCGATTATAGAACTGACAAAACCAATGACAATAGTCAGTATTACACTATTAGAGAAAGCTTTTTTTTTCCTACTTTTTTCCGCTAATTTATCCGACAATTGCTTCATTGGACTTTCTTTTTTGAAAAGTAATAAATATAAAATGTAATCTAGATTACTTTGTTGTTTTGAATTCCAATTTCACGATCGCAGCATCCAAATTCAAGAGATAGCTCGTTTCATAAAACAGATATATCTCAATAATTCCCAAATCTAAGGATAAAACTTACAGCAATTCTTCGATTAAATTGACAATTGCCTGTTCTTGAAAACTTTGTGCTAAATTTTTAAGTTTGGCAGCCAGAGGAGCGTATTGTTCATCTAATTCCTCCAGGTAAATCGCTCGTTCTCTGATTTTTTTCATACTGCCTAGCATTGCTAACTCGTAGAGTATTTCCATTTCTTCTGAGGGAGGAACAACCAAAGTTTGAGCAGCAGAACTTTCAGTTATTACTAGATGATTGGAGTCAGATTCTTCTCTTTCCTCGTAAATCCAATCCAACTGTAAATGCTCTTGTAACAGTTCCAGTAACTTTGGCTCGTCTACTGGTTTGGGCAAAAAAGAATCGCAACCCATCAGCCGACTCTTTTCTCGCTCCAGATCCAGTACACTAGCAGAAATAGCAATAATGATTACATTCTGGATTTCAGGAATTTGTCTAATTTCTTTGACTGCTTCAAATCCTGTTTTGACCGGCATCACTAAATCCGTCAAAATACAGTCTGGTTTGATTTCTTGAGCCAGCTCGATTTCTTGTTGACCATCTTCTCCTAGAGTTATTTCAAACCCTAAGGGTTCGAGCATACTTTGCAATACCAGACGATTTGCTTCTTTGTCATCCACTACGAGAATCTGTCGCCGTTTTCCTTTGTAACCGATTACTCTTCTCTGTTCGGTTAATTGGTCTTGAGCTTTTATTGATTCGATGGCGGGGAAAGTAGTTTCAAACCAGAAATTCGAGCCTTGACCCAATTCGCTACTGACCTTGATTTCTCCTCCCATTAGTTCGACTAATTGCCGACTAATTGTCAGTCCTAAACCCGTTCCCGCATCTCGGCGTTTGACATCTCCTACTTGTTCAAAAGGTTGAAAGATTTTTTCTAGTTGTTGGGGGTTCATCCCGACCCCTGTATCTTTGATTTCAAAGCGGAGAGTTTGCTGGCAAGTGCCACCCTCTTCTTGATATTGCTGAACCGAACTCACCTGCAAAGTAACCGAGCCTCTGTCGGTAAATTTAACCGCATTACCCAAGAGATTGAGTAATACCTGCCTCAGTCTTTTTTCATCAGCAAAAATACCCGTGGGAAGATCGGTTAAAGCCTGATATTTGAATAAGATGTCTTTTTCCAGGGCGCGCATCTTAATAATGCCTGCCACACTGTCAAGGAAGCTAGCCAGATGGAGATCGCTACCATAAAGTTCTAGTTTACGAGCTTCGATTTTAGAGAGGTCGAGAATATCGTTAATTAGAGTCAGTAAATGGTTACCACTTTGATGAATAATTTTGAGTCCATTGTCTTGATTATCAGTTAAGTTGCGATCGCGCCTGAGAATTTGAGCGTAACCCAAAATACCGTTAAGAGGTGTCCGCAGTTCATGGCTCATACTAGAGAGAAATTCGCTTTTAGCTTGACTGGCTACTTCAGCGTTTTCTTTTTCTCGTTCTAGTTGCTGATAATAGAGAGCGAGTTTAGCCGTCATCTGATTAAATTCTAGAGCTAGTTGCTCGATCTCATCTCCAGTTTTGACTTCTAGACGATACCCGAGATCTCCTCTGCCAATGATTGTCGTACCTTTCTGTAGTCTTTGAATTGAATGAATTACAGGAAGTAAAATCAGTTTGAACTGACCATACAAGATCGCTATAATGGCGGCGATGACTATGTATTGAATAACTACAACAGTCTGTTTAAACTTATTCACACGTTGTTGAGTTAGATTGTCTTGTTGTCGGCTTCGAGCTATCAATAGATCTATGTAAAGTTCAATATCTTCACTAAATCCATTGATTGCTCTAACATCCTGTTGTAGTTCAGCAAAGCTAGAAGGAGTATCCGTAAGCCCTGTTGCCAAACGGGCGAGATTGCGATGGCGACGACGAATTACAGATATTTCTACAAACTCTGGTATCAACAACTCCAGTTCATCTAAACTAATCAGAAAATTAGACATTTTTTTTTGATATCTCGTCATATCGGCAGGGTTGCGATTCAACATCAAAAAATCTTTAAGTGCTACTACTTGGCCTTGCAAAGAAATTTCTAAATACAGAGCTGTATCGATCGCTTGTCTGGTTTGATCCCTGCTTACTGTGACCGATTTCTCAACTTTTCTGACCAATAGGGAACTAACACTCATCACCAGAGTAATGAGCATAACAACCAATATGGAAGAACTAATAAATTTAGTTGTTATCTTCATCTGGGTCTACTCAACAGTTTCTATTTCTAAGATTTTTTGGAGATTTCTAATTGGTTCGTAGTCTCGATCTTGAACTAGGGTGTAACCATCAGATTTCGCTCCACTAAGAGCAGCTAGATCTTGAGGCGCGTTAATCAACGCTCTCTGTAAATTAGATTTCAGATCTGCTGGTAGCTGTTTAGAAATGACGATGGGAGCATTGGGAATGGGATCGGATTCCCAGAGCACTTGATATTTTTCTGAGGGGAGTTGTCCTGATTTGAGAGCTTTTAAATAGGTCGGCTTATTAATCCCAATGGCATCTAACTCTCCAGACTCTAAAGCTGCAGCATTTTTATTGTGGCTGCCAGTATATTTAAGTTCGGCGAAGTCTTGCTCTGGATCGATATTATTGCTTTTGAGATGAGCTACAGGGACTAGATATCCTGAAGTTGAGGATGGATTGACAAAACCAACACGCTTACCTGATAAATCGGCGATCTCTTTAATTCCTTTCTCACTATTGGCGACAATTACGCTCGTATACCAAGGCCTTCCCGTTCTTTTGTCAATATAAGCAACCAGAGGTTCGAGCTGAAAATTCCGTTGTCGGGCTTGAACATAAGACAATGGTCCTAGATAAGCCATTTGTACTTTGTCTTCGGCAATTAAGTCAATCGCTGTTTGATAATCTGGCGGAATTTCAATGTTCACTGATAATCCTAATTGTTCTTCCAGATAATTAGCTAGAAGTTGACGCTTTTGCTTTTGCTCTGCCGAACTTTGGGAAGGACTCATGGCAATATTGATACTTGTTAGTTGTGGTTCGGCTTGATTCGTTTTGTTAGCTGATGAATTAGAAACGTTTTTTCCTAGTGACGCAGAATCATCTTGAGCAGTTGAACGACAACCTGTGTTAGTCAAGGTAATCGTTAAGCTAAGCAGCACTATCATTACTGTTTGGGGAAAACGATTTTTGAGAATTGAAAAGATAGATAAGTAATTCATGTTTACTGTCCTGGTTAATAAATTAAATACATCGATACAAATAGCAATTAGTAATTCCTGTGGCGTTTTAAGGCAAATATTGCTCGATCAAATTGACGATCGCTTTTTCTTGGAAAGTACTAGACAAATCTTTCAGTTGAGCAGCCAGAGGAGCATATTGTTCGTCTAATTCTTCTAGATAGACTGCTCGTTCGCGAATTTTTTTCATGCTGCCCAACATGGCTAACTGGTAGAGAACTTCTAGTTCTTCTGGTGGTGGCGCAATCAAATTGTCACTAAAGTCAGGTTCTTGGTTCAATAGATTAGAAATATCTGATTCTACTGATTCATAGATCCATTCCAGCTTTAAATGGTGTTGTAAAGCAGCGAATAATTTTTTTTCTTCTACTGGTTTGGAAACAAAAGAATCAAAACCTAATAAGCGACTTTTTTGACCGTCTAATTCTAAAACACTGGCGGAGACAGCGATAATAACTGTGTTTTTTAGATGAGGAATTTCACGAATTTCTCTAACTGCTTCAAAACCAGTTTTGAC
>JASJDX010000217.1 GCA_030064975.1 Pleurocapsa sp. MO_192.B19 | reverse complement strand
GCGCAGCAGGTTTTAGCGATACAAAAGAGCGAATTTTACAATACGATAAAAATCAGATTATTCGCTACAGTTTATATCACGGGCTACCAGGATTTGTAACCAGTGCTGAAAACACTTGGACACTTTACGAAGTGAATAGTAGTATTACACAAATAGTAGGACAAACTGAAATACACGTTAAGGGAATCATGGGATTTCTCTTTCGTGGAATGATGAGAAGTAATCTTAATCGAGTATTGGCGGAAATGGCTGAGGAAGTAAAACATTACATCGAACACGGTACGCCTCATCGCCAGAAAATGAAAGCTATAGTCTATCAGCCTAAATCTAGAATGACAGCATCTTTTGTTCGGAGAAGCTTTAACAAGGCTATGAATAGAGATTTCAAAAATGCCGAGCGTATTCTAAATTCGCAATAGAGATTTTATTCAGTTTTGAGCTACTAACCATATTCCCGCTCTATATAACTTGACAATAACTAGAAAAAGTCTACGCAGTGAAATATCTCAAAAAAGTATTAACTAGCTATGGCTAGCTACTCAACTTAATTCCATGTTTTCAGGCGGAGTGTAGCTATCAATTTTTCTTTGACTAAATTTGACTAAATAGTCTTGCCACTCAATTAATTCAGCCACAATAATTTAAGGTGATAATAACTGATGATGAATCTCCAGCAACAATCAGAACAACTATTACAAGAACTCTTAACTCAATTTTCTCCAGACTTAGTTCACGATATCGACATAGGATTTACTGAAATTATCACCAGTGTACTAGATCAAAATGCACTGCAAGAAGGCGATCGCGCTCCTGATTTTGCTTTACCTAATCCTAATGGTCAAACAGTTAGTTTAGAAAATAAACTCAAAAAAGGTACGGTAGTGCTTACTTTCTATCGTGGTGGCTGGTGTCCTTTTTGTAATCTACAATTACGAGCTTATCAGCAAGTTCTAAACGAAATAAAATATCTTGGAGCATCTTTAATCGCTATTTCTCCAGAGACTCCAGATAATTCTTTGAATACCAAAGAGAAAAATGAATTGGAATTTGAGGTATTAAGCGATCGCGGCAACGAAGTAGCGCAACAATACGGTCTAGTATTTGTAACTCCAAAAGCACACCAACAAGCTCATCATGAATTGAATATTCCTTTACCAGCAATTAATGGTGACGATAGCTGGACAATTCCCATTCCTGCTACTTATGTTATTGATACCGATAGCACAATTATCTGGACACATACAGATCCAAATTACCGCTTGCGTGCAGAACCAGAAGCAATATTAAACGCTCTGCAAACTCTAAAAAAAGCAGATGTTAAATAGTATTTAAGTATTTAATAATATTTGCTCGTCAATTCCTCTCAGGTTGTTGCAATCATGTTTTGTCCCCCATCAAATCCTCAAACTTATGAAATTACTGTCAAAGGTCATTTGCCTCATGACTGGGAGGATTGGTTTGAGGGAATGAAAATACAAATTCATCCTCAACGAAGTGAAACCATTCTCAAAGGTTTGATAGTTGACCAAGCTGAATTGTTTGGCTTACTGCTCAAAATTCGCGACTTAGGACTAATACTAATTGATGTGCGTAATCTCAGCAGTACTAGATAACATCGTAGTTTTTCTTGTCAACTCCATCAAATAATCAATTTTTTATTTAGTAGTAAGAAGTATGAAACTTTCTCGCCATAAGTTTGATGTGGCTATTATTGGCTCTGGTATTGCTGGTTCTTGTTTAGGAGCTATTTTGGCTCGTCACGATCTAAAAGTAATTATCTTTGAAGCTAAATCTCATCCTCGATTTGCCATTGGTGAGTCGATGATTCTTGAAACTTCTGAGATACTGAGGGCAATGGCAGAATTGTATTCAGTACCAGAACTAGCTTACTTTAGTTCAGAAAATTACTTCTCTCACATCGGTACTTCTCACGGGGTAAAAAGGCATTTCAGCTATCTCCATCACGAAGAAAACCAACCTCAAAATCCCGCACATTTGTTGCAAGCAGTTATTCCCAAACAACCCTATGGTCACGAATTACATTTGTATCGTCAAGATAGCGACTATTTCTTGATGACGACAGCAATTCGTTATGGTGCAACTGTTTTACAAAACACGATAGTCAAAGATGTCGAAATTGATTCGGCAAGAGTGCGAGTCATTACGGAACAAGAAGATTATTTTGAGGCTAATTATATTGTTGATGCTGGGGGTTTTCGCTCATTGTTAGCTAACAAGTTTGACTTGAGAGAGTATAATCTGCAAACACATTCTCGCGCTATTTTTACCCATATGGTGAATGTTCCCTGCTACCATCACACAGGAACTTCTCAAACAGAATTTGGTGTTCCTTTTCGTGTATCCGAAGGGACTTTGCATCATATATTTAATGGCGGATGGTTATGGATAATCTCTTTTAACAATCATCCTCAAGCTACTAACCCTCTATGCAGTGTGGGGTTAATGCTCGATCCCCGCATTCATCCAATCAGAAAAAATCTCAGTCCAGAAGAAGAATTTTATTCATTTATTACCAAGTTTCCTAGTCTGCAATCTCAGTTACAGTCAGCCAAAACAGTAAGAAGCTGGACACGCACAGATAGAATTCAGTATGGTTCTAAAAAGATAATAGGCGATCGCTTTTGTCTTTTGGGTCATGCTGCGGGTTTTGTCGATCCTCTTTTTTCTAAGGGACTCTATACTTCTTTAAGCAGTGTTTCCCTACTAGCTAACTTATTACTAGAAGCCAAAAAAACAAATGACTATGACCCAGCTAAGTTTCAACCTTTAGAAGATTTTACTTTAACGTTTCTGAAAAATAACGATCGCTTGATTGCTAATGCCTATCGCACTTTTTCTTATTATTCACTGTGGTCTTTGTATTCAGTCCTATGGCTATTGGGTGCATATTGTGAGTTACTCAAACTGACTACTATGCGTGCTAGTACAATAAATCGAGAAGGTTACTATCGACAATTGCAAAATCTAAAATTAGTCGGTGGTGGTTTTGCCGAATTTGAAATTTTACAAGAGCAAATTTACACTATCTTGGAAAATACCAATTTTAAGAATAAAGAAGAATGCGATCTCGCTGTTAATGAGATCGAATCTTTGTACTCTCAATTAGAATGGATGCCCTATTCTTTTAGACAAATTCTCAACGGTAAAAACCATCTACCAGCTAGCAAAATCAGACCCAGTATTTTCAGGCGTGAAGGAGAATTTTTGGGTATGGGTGCTTATCGTCAGCATTTCTTTGGCGATCTCAATCTCGGTTCGTTAGTCAAATTATTCTGGCAAGAAAAATCTAAGTATTCTATTTTGACTCTAAATCTACAGAGAAAAGGATATTTATCTTTTGGTAAATAAATAATTTCTCTCAAAGGCAGTTTCCCTCTAGTAAATCTTGATATTTTTTCACAGCCTGGCTGATAAATTGACGAAAAATTCGTAACCTTGCTGTATCCCGAAGATCGGGATGAGTCAGTAGCCAAATATCATAGGCTGGTTCTGCTATACCAGGAGGTAATCTAACCAGAGAAGATTCTTTATCCCCAAGAAAACAAGGCAACATCGCCATTCCCATTCCTTGTTTAACTGCTTCTAATTGAAGTAATACAGAATCTAGTGAATTATAAACTGGTAAGTAGGCATAATCTGTTTGTTTGACCCAGTCTGGGCAACGAAGAATTTTAGAATTAACACCACGCAGATCTAAATCTCCCCAACCAATCCATCTAGCTTTACTTAAATTAGAATTTAAGTCGAATTCAAGTAAGTATTGCTCAGAAGCATAAATTGCTTTGGCGTATGTTACCAAACGATGTCCTACTAAATATTCTGGAGGCAGTTTATCGTGACGCACAAAGCGGATTGCTACATCTGCCTGTCTTTGAGATAAATCAAAAAAAGCATAAGAAACGATTATTTCTAAATCGATATCTGGATACTGTCGAGTAAACTCTACCAGATCGGGCATGATTAGATGCGTTGCCATCACATCAGGCATAGTAACGCGAATATTTCCTTGTAAACGAGTATCCTGTCCCGAAATACGTCGCTCAATTGCATTCATCTCTTCTTCAACTTTTAGTGCCGATTGTAATAGTTCTTCCCCTGCTACTGTCATTGCCAAACCATTGGGTAGGCGATCGAATAATCTAACGCCTAACTTCGCTTCAAAACCATTAATACGCCTGGCAACAGTGGCATGACTTATGTCCAGCTTGGCACCCGCAGCCCTAACCGAACCCTCTCGCACCAACGCTAAAAATATTTTGACATTATCCCAATTCATCTTGGCTACATTGGTATTACTGAATCCTAGCTTTATTTAACTCAAGTTGATTATTTTGTCTCTTTATTAAACCATACTGGTACAAAAATTGCTATTGCGTAACGCAAATAAGACATATATCCTGTATAAATCAATCGTCTAACAAAGATTCTTATGCAGGAAAAAATTATGATTAAGACTACAGGTTTTTTAGCCAGTCTTTTATTGGCGATCGCAGTTTGTATACCACAGTTAAAAGCAGAGCAATCTCCACAAGTTATTGCTCAACCAACAAACGAGAGCATTACTTTTTTTGAGTTGATGTGGCTTAATGAAGATGAAGGTGGTCTAGAAGCTGCTCAAGATTATTTTCAAAAAATTACTCCTATTGTGGAGTGTTATGGCATTGAATTTAACGCTTCCTATCGACCTGTAGAGGTGACGAGTGGATATTTACAAGCTCCAGACTTCATCTTTGGCTTTACGTTTCCATCTCAGCAAGTATTAGAAAGATTTAATCAAGATCCTGAATATGCTCAATTAGTTCCTACTCGTAATAGAATTTTTAATTTTGACGACAAAATTCAATTTCGAGTTAAACCTTTTTAAGTCTGACAAAATTGTTCAATATCTGATCGCTTTTCTCGAAATCCATACTTACAACCAAACTTTCGGCTAGTCCCTTCAGGCTTCTACAGCGAGATACTGAGAACACAAAAGTATAGAATCGAAAACGACTGTTTTGCTTAAAAGCCTATCAGCATTTGATTACAGGAAAAAACCATGATTAATTCCGAGCGAGAAATTTCGTCTGAATTCCCCTTTGAGATTCAGGAGGTTGATGTCAGCGATTACTTTACCGAAGAAAATCTCAAGTTCGATTCTGTGGATAATCCTGACGGGATTTTCACTTCAGATGATAATGATACTACGACATTTTCTGATGCTGAAGCTAGACAAGAATTAATCGAGCTTAATGAAAGCGCGGAAGAATCATTAATTAGTTATATTGATGTAGGTAATCCAGAAGGAGATCCAATTGTTTTCTTCCATGGTCTTCCTACTTCTAAATTTTTATGGCGCAATGTCATTCCCGAACTTCCTGATGATGCCAGGATCATTGCTTTCGATCAAATTGGTTTTGGGGATTCGTCTAAACCAGATATTACCTATACCTATAAGCAACATCTAGCTCACGTCGAGGCATTCTTTGCAGAACTAGACCTAGATGAAGAGCAACTTACCCTAGTCAATCATGATAGTGGCGGAACTCTTGGCTTTGCCTATGCAGCCAGACATGAAGAGCAAATTGAAGGGCTAGCATTTTTTGAAACAGCGTTTGGTCCCATTCCCTCCTTTGACTTGATGCCCGAACAAGCTCAGTTTTTCCGTAGTCTTGAAGGGCAGCGAGCCATTATTGAGGATAATATACAAATCCGCAATCTAATCGAACGTTCCTCAGAAATTGTGCCAGGAAGTGACCGTCCTTTCACACAACGCCAACTATCTCCTGAAGAGATTGCTGCTTATAATGAGCCATTTCAAACTCCCGAAGATCGAGAGGTTCTAGCTCAATTTGTACGAGAATTACCAGTAGTAGGAGGAGATGAAAATGGATTTGGAGATACAAACATCAATATTTTTACTGACTATGCGGAATATTTAGCTACCAGCGATGTAGAGAAATTATTCCTCCATCTCGATCCTGGCGTACTAACTACCGAACCGACAGTAGAATTTGTTGAGGAGAATTTTAATGCTGCTGATTCTCTTACGTCAGTAGATTTAGGTGAGGGATTTCACTTTATCCAAGAAGACCAACCCAAAAGAATCGGTCAAGAAATCGCCGAATGGTTTGAAGAAGAAGTAATTGGTTCTGTTATTGGAGATATTGCTTTTGAAGGTTTTCCCTATCGCTCGAACTTTGTCGAGCTTAGTAATGGTCTGAATATGCACTTTCTCGATGAAGGAGAGGGAGATCCCATTCTTCTGCTTCATGGTAATCCGACTTCTTCTTTTCTCTGGCGCAACATTATTCCCGAACTTTCCGAACGAGGAAGAGTCATTGTTCCTGACCTAATTAATTTTGGAAAATCTGACAAGACAGAACCCTTAGATATAGTCGAACATTCCGAACTAATTGGCGAATTTATTACAGAATTGGGACTTGAAGATATAACCTATGTACTGCAAGATTGGGGTGGCCCTATCGGCTTGATCGATGCTGCTAAAAACCCAGATAATGTAGAAGCGATCGCTTTTTTTGAGTCTCCTGTAATTCCTTTCCCTAGTTTCAATGCTGTTGCTGAGGAACAACCAGAATTCATTGATACTTTTATCGATCCAGCTAATACCCAAAGTACGATTATTGATAATAACTTATTTATCGAGGAATTTCTGCTCAATCCTGAATTTGGGGCTACTAACAGAAATTTTACCGAACTAGAAAAAAGTATTTATCGAGAACCGTTTCTCGATCCAGCTTCAAGAGAACAACTTCGTCTATTTCCCCTACAGATTCCTTTCTTAGATACAACAGGACATCCATTTTACGATCCAGATGGAGTTGGTGGTGAGCCTCCCGAACCAGTTCTGAACATTGAAGCCATTATCGATTCTGCTGATTACCTAGCAACGACAGATGTTCCTAAGCTCTTTATTGCTAGCGATCCTGGCTTGGGTTTTTCTCTGGACACTATTCCTTTCTTTCAATCATCTATCTCTGGGCTTCAAGTAGCAACAGTAGGCAGTGAAGAGAATCCTGCTTTTCATTTTGTTCAAGAAGATGTTCCCGAAGAACTCAGTACAGTATTGGCAGACTGGATTGACAATGATTTTACGGTTGAGAATAGTGTAGAACCTACTTTTGAGTCAAATTTTGGGAGCGTTGACGGGGATATAATTGAGGTAGAGAGCGATAATGAATTAGTTTTTGCTGGTAGTGGGGACAATCTGATTGATGCTTCTAATAGTGAAGGTAGTAATCGTATATATGCTGGTGGCGGTAATGATACCTTGATTCTGGGTAGAGGTGACGTTCTGGTTGGTGGAGAAGGAGAAGACCGCTTTCTCTCTCAAGGACAAGGGGATAATCAGATTACTGGAGGAGTCGATGCCGCTCAATTTTGGATTACTGTGGCTGAATTACCAGAATCAGCCTCAACTATTACTGATTTTGAACTAGACACAGATGTGATTGGTGTGGCAGGTATAGGTGCATCATCCACAGCAGATTTAACCTTTAGTCAAGATGGAGACAATACCATCATTGGCTTCGACGGTACAGATTTAGCAGTTATTCAGAGTATAGATGTTAATACCTTAGAAAATAGTACTAGCTTTGCTTTTGCTTAAGCTAGATACTTCAATAATCAAATCAGTACTCAAGAAATAACAGATATTTGATTATTTTTTTACAGTTAAGTTGGTGGTATTGATAGCGATCTTACCACCATCAACACTACCATCAGCAGTAGTAGTGATTTGGCTACCAGTTTCTATTTGTAGATTTTGGGTGTTAAGAGTAATATGACCACCTTCTCCAGAAGTCTTAGCAGCAGTTATGCTTCCAGCCTTTTCTAGGTTGAGATTGTCGGCATTAATAGTTAATGTTCCTGCATTTCCAGTACCTTGGTTTTCTACACTGATAATTCCTTCTTGAGTAATATTTAAAACTGGAGTGTTAATGACTAAATTTCCCCCATTACCACTTGGTACTTTAGGCAATCCTAATGCCTTTCTAGCTCGGGGGGTAGCTGATTGAATTGCCGATCTAATAATACTCTGAGGGTTACTGCTCATTATAGAATTGTTAGTTTTTCCACTAACTTCTATTGATTCAGAAGCATTGATGCTTAAATTTCCAGCATCTCCAGAGGCAAAAGAAGAAGAAGATAAAGATGCTCCATCTATTACCCTTAATTTTCCAGTATTGAGAATCAAATTGCCCACATCTCCAGAAGCAAAAGAAGTTGTTGCTATACTTGCTCTATCTGTCGCAGTACTTCCTGCAATCTCAATTAAATCAGCATGAACATTTAACGATCCTCCATTTCCACTTCCATTAGTAGAAGAACTTATTCCTGCATTATTTAATCGAATCTTAGAAGTCGATAAGTTGATATTTCCCCCATTCCCTTCTGCAAAAGTAGTAGCAATAATACTACTAGTCAATAGTTGGATTGAATCAGAAATATCGATCTGAATATTGCCTCCCGTACCATTATTAAATGAATTTGTTCTACTTGTATTTCTACTTTTTTTGCTGACATAGAAACATTTACCCTATCTTGTCGCAAAAATAATCCGCTCAGTCTTATTTTTGGCATTGCGTTACATAAAAATGACGATTAAGCTTTTTATAAGCTAGCAAGATGTTTTTCTCTTCCATAAAATCAAACAAGAATCATTATGGTTAACTTTGAGCGATTAATTATTGGTCTATCTCTAGTTTCATTCACTGCTTTGAGTTCGCAAGCTATTGCTCAAACTAATAGCAGTTCCGAAGTTATAACACGACAACAAATAGCGCAAACTAAAGCTAATAATCATCAGGGGGTAGAACGTTTGATCGGCAATCCAACCCAGTATGGTTTTGCTTGTGGAGAAGCTCCAGGAAAGGTTAAAGGTGTTTCTCTCAATGGTCAAGATATGGTCATTGAGTATGAATATCTTTCGGGAGAGGAAATGAGAACTGGAAAACTGATCGGTCAGATCGACTCAGCAGGAGAATTTCGGGGTACTTACAATACTAATACTAGTCAGGGATTAGTTCAAGGAGCGATCGCTTTATCTTTTGTAGCTGATGGCACAGCTAATGGTAACTATCGCAATGGTTTGGGACGTGTAAGCATCTTTAGAAATTAATAACTCATCGATTTAAAATCTGCCCGATTGAGCCAGAAAACCACCAGAAGGTAGGCAGAGTGTGTATTTGAATTGTTTCTCTTAGAAAAAGTCTTGCCGTATTTTTGTAACAATATAAACCTCATGATTGAACTTTATACCGATTCGACTCCTAACGGGTTTAAGATTTCTATTGCTCTGGAAGAATTAGAGCTAGAATATAAAGCCCATAATGTTGACTTTTCAGTTAACGAACAAAAAACACCAGAATTTTTAGCTCTCAATCCCAATGGTAAGATTCCCGTAATTATCGATCGCGATAATGATGATTTTATTGTTATTGAGTCGGGTGCGATTTTACTTTACCTAGCAGAGAAAACTGGTAAACTACTGCCGACAAATTCAAAAGAGCGTTCTGAAGTGATTCAATGGTTGATGTGGCAAATGAGCAGTTTAGGACCTATGTTTGGTCAGCTTTTAGTGTTTGCTGTACCTTATGAAAATCGCTTACCCGAAGCTACTCAACGTTACCAAAAAGAAACTCTTCGTTTGCTTCAGGTTTTAGATAAAAGACTTGAAGAGCGCGAATTTATTATTGGCAATCAGCATACTATTACTGATATTGCTTGTTTTCCTTGGGTAAGAATGACCCAAAGAGCGCAGATTCCACTCTCTGGCTGTCCCAATCTCAATAGGTGGTTTCAAAGTTTGGCTGCACGTTCGGCCTATCAACGTGGATTAGCTGTTCCTGGTGATAAACCCGAGGAAAAGCGTCTTCAAGGATTTAAAGCTGCAACTGTGGGTATCGGCTCATAAATTTCTAATTGTCATTAGCTTTAGGAGTCGTCCAAAATTACAGCAGTTTTCGTGCTTGGTAGACCACATCTTTGTATTAGGCAGAGGAGGACAGGGGAGCAAGGGAGTAGGGGTGACTTGGGGACTTGGGGAAGATGGAGGAGATAGGGAAGAAGCAAAGACTAACTCCTTGCCTCCTCACTCCGAACTACTAACTGTGTTCTATTCAACTGAAAATCGCTGTAAATAGATTAAAAAGGTTTTAGTTGAAACGAAAAGGAAAAACCATTATCTTGTAACGAGTTACCAAAATTACTTGTATTAATTAAGGGAACACCCCAATCGACTCTTAAAGATAAAAAATCTTTAAATTGCCAATCCAAACCTATTCCTAAACTGATTAAAGAATCAGTCTCACTATTATCGTTATTCCATACTGCTCCTCCATCAAAGAAGGGAATTAGATTAAGGTTACTAGAACTGATGCGATTGGCTTTGCTAGTACGCGGAGCATAATCACCAGCTAAAGGAAGGTAAATTTCAATTGTTCCTACAACTCCATTATCTCCTACTTCTTGATTTTGGCGATAGCCACGTACCGTACCAATACCACCTAATGTCAATTGCTCTAGAGGTAATAAAGAATCAGGAGTTAATTGTGTTGCTAATCTTGTTACCAGTAATAAACTTCGATCTTGATTTAAGGCTTTTGTCCACTGTACTTGACCTAACCAGCTAAAAAAGAGTCCGTCAGGTGCGCTATCATTGACAGTGGCATCAAACAAATCTAAACCAAAATTCAGCTCAGAACTAAGCGCAAATACTGAATTTGGCGATCGCTCTAACCAACTCCCCATTAATTTGAGAACAGAAACTACTGAACGACCTTGTTGTGGTCCAGCAGTAAAGGAAAAAGGCAAATCATCTAAAATAAAAGTTTCACTATTTTGTCTTTTAAAGGCAATACCGAGAGCAACCTCTTTTTCTAGTTGATAAATAATTGGTTGACGATACTGAAGTGAAACTGTATCGGATTCGGCGCGAATATCTACTTCATTAAAAGAATCCTCGATAATCTCGCTATCTCCGTTACGGTATTCCAAGCTAATAGTCCCATTCTTAGAATTTAGCGGAATTTCATAGCCTACTGAATAAGCATCAAATCCTTCAGTCAAGTTATATTGAGCTAAGGCGCGATCGCTAACACCGATTAAATTTCCATAGCTAGTTTTCAATGTTCCTTGAAATTCACCAACACTGGGAGAACGATAGTTATCAAAACTTAACTTAGCTTGAAAAGGAGCTATTTCTTCTATTTCTATCAGAAGAACACTAAGATTGGATTCAGTACCTTGAACTAGTTCAGCTTCTATATTTTTAATAGAGGAATTGCGTTTTAACAAATTTAAATCATTTTTCAAACTATTGATATTTAATGGAGGTGACTGTTTTGAGGAAGATAGGACTTGTGATGTCTGTGTTGAACTTATAAAAGAGCTTATGTAGTTTTCTTGAAGATTTTTCAGACCTTTAATCTTAATATCTTCAAGTTTTCCTTCTATTACCTGCACGTTAATGATTCCATCAACAATTTCTTGCTCTGGTAAAAATGCTCCAGAGGTTATATAGCCTCTTGATACATATAAATCGGTAATAGTTTTAGTAATATTCCTTAATTCTGAAAAACTTAGTTTTTCCCCGTGATAAACTTTAATTATTTCTTCTATTTCTCGCTCCGAGAAAACAGTGTATCCTGTTACTAAGATTTTCTTGACTGTGACCAAAGTATTGATATTATTTTCTAAGTTTTCCATTGGTTGAGCGACAGCTAAGCTTTGTGGGAAACAGCCAAGAGCGAGCGCTATCAATAGTTTTACCAAATACTGCCTAGTTCCTCTGATATTTACTATCATGTAATGTATCAACTTACATAAGCACAATTTTGCTTCTTAAATTATTTCAAAATAAAATCCTTTATATTATTAATTTTTATGAAAAGTTTGCCTTCTGTATTATTAATTGATGACGAAAGAGATTTTCAAGAAGCCTTTGCTGAATCTTTGAAAACAGAAACTAAAAAAGACCTTTTTCAACTAGAATTAGCTAGCTCGGGAAGGCAAGGATTAAAAATAATTAAAAACAATAATAAACAGAGAATAAAAACTTTTGCCTTTATTGATATAATTTTACCCGATATTTTAGGCGATAAATTAGTTGATGAAATCGATCGCGATAATATAAATACCAAAGGAGTTTTGATTTCAGCACACAAGAGCGATCGCGAATTAGAGCAAATTCAAAATCAATATAATTGGATTATTGATTCTTTAAGCAAACCTCTAGATAAAGATAAACTAAAAAGTACAATTAATTTATTTTTAGGTACTTCTAATCTTTCAACATTTGATTACACAACTTTAGAAAAAGAAACTGCCGATTTTGTCCTGCAAGAAACTGTAAAAATCCAAACTCTCATCAAGCAAACTGTTGAGGGAATAATAGAAACGGGGGAAAGATTATCTAAAGTCAAACAGAGGCTTAAGCATGGCGAATTTATGGCATGGGTAGAAAATGAAATTAAATGCCACTATTCAACTGCTTTACACTTCATGCGTGTCTG
>JASJDX010000216.1 GCA_030064975.1 Pleurocapsa sp. MO_192.B19 | reverse complement strand
AAAGTTCTTCTCCATCTCCCAAAGCAATAAAGTCAAAAAAGTCCGCATAAGGTTCGGGGTTAGAAGTAGCGGTTTGTCCCCCTGCAAATATTAAAGGATAATCCTCTGTATCTCTTTCCTGCCAAGTAAGAGGAATATTCGCCAAACTGAGCATCTCTAAGATATTAGTCGCCCCTAATTCGTAGCTAAGACTAAAGCCTAAAATATCAAAATCTTGTAGCGATCGCTTGGATTCTAAAGCAAACAAAGGAGTATTAGTCTCTCTTAACTTTGCTGATAGATCTGCTGCGGGAAGATAAGTGCGATCGCACAACTGCTGCGGTTGAGCATTAATAATATTGTAGAGAATAATATGACCTAAGTTGGATGCCCCAACTTCATACACTTCAGGATAAGTCAGCACCCAACGTACCTCTGCCTCTGTCCAAGGTTTATGCACTGCACCAAGTTCATTACCCAGATATCTTGCTGGCTTTAGTAGATCTGAATTAATAGAGTTGTCAAAAGCAAGGGTCAAAATCTAATTCTCCTTTGTCGGGCAATTATCTTAGATTTCTACTATATCGAATATCTGAAGATTGTTATTTATCTGTTGTCTCAGCCTGGGAAATGACCATCAAAATATCTCAAGGAAAGTTAAAACTACCGAAGCCGTTAGATAATTTAATTTTTGAATCCTGTATTAAAGATGGGTACAAAATTCTTGACCTTGATATTTTTAGTGTCTTGAATGCCAGAAATTTACCTAATCATCATCAAGATCCGTTTGATAGAATGCTGATTTCTCAAGCAATAGATCGCGATTTAACTATCATTACCACTGATGCTAAATTTCTACTCTATGAAGTTAAGTTAATTTGATAATAGCAGCAGAAAAGTTAGAGGAATTAGTTATAAAATGTGATCGCTATAACTGGAGAAAAAAAATAAGCGATCACAAATTAAAACAATTGTTCACTAAGGTTGCAGATAGCAACAATTATGGCACATAAAAACAACCAAGAAGGGTCTAAATCTCTAATTTTTATTAATCGTCTTCTTTAACTTTAAAGCCCTCACTTTGACACATAAATCTTTACAATAAGTCTAATTACTATAAAAATCTTTAAGAGCAAATTTAGTTGTTTTTCCCGTAGAACTAGGAAAATTAAATTTCTCATTAAATTTCTCAAAAAACAGCAAGTTTAAAACAGAGTATAATTTTGATTTCAATATATTTAGGATTACAATTAATTCCAATTTTGCTTCCCTCTAAATCCATTTGCCTCACCCAAGGCAAAGGCGGAAAGTATTGTATATTAGTCATCAAAGCTCAAGAATTCTTATCTAATTAATTACATAAAGTACTCAAGTCTTTGTTAAATTTATTTGCCTAAATTTTTCTTTAAAAAATATGATTTATGAACTTGTTAATAATCGATCATTAAGCTAATTCTAGTAACTATTTATACTTTATTACTATATTTATTTAAGTACTTTAAAAGAGTCAGATAGTTTCTGAATAAATCCTAAATGCCATTAATTCATTAATTAGGAGGTAGAAAATTTGAGCTTTGGAGAAAACAAACAAGTATCTATTCATCATGTAGTCATTATCGGCGGAGGATTTGGTGGACTTTATGCAGCACAAACTCTTGCTAAAGGACCAGTTAAAGTCACCCTGATTGATAAACGCAACTTTCATATCTTTCAGCCACTACTTTATCAAGTGGCTACTGGCGGTTTATCGCCCACGAATAT
Source organism: Pleurocapsa sp. MO_192.B19 (assembly GCA_030064975.1). Taxonomy (GTDB): domain Bacteria; phylum Cyanobacteriota; class Cyanobacteriia; order Cyanobacteriales; family Xenococcaceae; genus Waterburya. Next base: position 10,569 of record JASJDX010000216.1, on the reverse strand, counting down.
TAGTTCTCCTCTGCGGGGAATCTTGAAGCACAGCAAAAATATTGAAGTGTTGATGGGAGAAGTGAAAAACATCGACCCCAAACAGCAAACAGTCCAACTACGATACAGAAAAATTAGCTATGATTCTCTGATTGTTGCTACTGGTGCTAGTCACCAATATTTTGGACACGAAGAATGGGCTGAACAAGCACCAGGCTTGAAAACGGTTGAAGACGCTTTGGAAATGCGACGGCGTATTTTTATTGCTTTTGAATCGGCAGAAAAAGAAACCGACCCAAAAAAACGCCAGGCCTGGTTGACATTTGCTATTGTCGGCGGCGGCCCAGCGGGAGTAGAATTAGCCGGAGCATTAGCCGAACTAGCTCACGGCACCTTAAAAGATGATTTCCGTAATATTAACACAAAAGAGGCAAAAATTATCTTAGTGCAAAGCTCGGAGCGGATTTTGCCCTCTTACTCTCCTTCACTATCAGCCAAAGCTAAAGCTTCTCTAGAGGAGCTAGGAGTCACTGTCATGAATGGTACTAGAGTTATCAACATGGATAATCAGACGATTACTGTTCGTTGCGGAGATGAGGTTGAATCAATTCGGGCAAAAACTGTGTTGTGGACTGCGGGGATGAAAGCCTCAGCCATGGCGCAGATCCTAGCAGAAACGACGGGTGCTTCCCTAGACAAGACTGGACGAGTAATAGTGAACCCAGAGTTCAATGTGCCAGGAGCTGAGAATATTTTTGTCATTGGCGATCTAGCTAATTACACCCACCAAGAAGGGAAACCTTTGCCTGGGGTGGCTCCTGTAGCAATGCAGTCAGGGAAATATGTCGCCCGCCTGATTAAGAGTCGCCTCCAAGAAAAGACGATCTCACCTTTTCGGTATTGGGACTGGGGTAACTTGGCAGTAATTGGAAAACACGCCGCCGTAGTAGATCTAGGTTTCTTGAAACTATCTGGCTTCCTGGCTTGGGCATTCTGGATGTTTATTCACGTCTTTTACCTACTAGAGTTTGACAATAAACTAATTGTGATGATTCAGTGGGCTTGGAACTACTTCACTAGTGGCAAAGGAGCACGTATGATCACTGCACCTGGAGAACAGCCCAGTATCACACTGGAAGAAAACAGTCCTCTACCAGCACCATTTGAAGTTTAATTTGGAGTAACCCACTATCTTCTAGATAGACCTTTTAAGAGTTAATTTTTTAAGAACCATTGACTCTTAAAATGATACGGAGGCAGGGAAAAGAGCAATTTTTGAGCGAAAATAGTCTTTTCTGCCTCCTGGCACCCGAAGCTACGCGCCGAAATCTGAAAAACTTCCCCTTAAATATATTCAAGTATATTCAAGCTTTTCAACAAAACTAATCAAAATAGCAACTTTTAGACAAACAACAAAAAACGAAAGATAAAATTATGAAAACTCAAGAAGTCCAAAAATCCACCTATATAATAAAAGGAGAATTTCTCGGTTTTATTCCCAAGCCAGGAGGTAAACTTAAGTATATTCAAGTCCAGGTGGGAGAGCGCATTGTCCCAATCAAATTGGCAAAAGAATTACGGGAAACCATAGGACAAGAGTTAGTAGAAGGCGATCGTCTATCGATATATCTAGAGCAAGAATGTTCGGGATATATTAGTAAACTGAAATTGAAAAGCGATCGCATTGAAAGACTCGGTACTAGAAAAGAATCTCTGACTTTTGAATCTATATCTGCGTCATCATCTGTTTCATCGACTTCTAAACCAGAAAAAAATAGAAAAGGTAAAATTCTAGTTTGTCGCAAATCTAGTTGTTCCAAGCGCGGAGGAAAACAACTTTATCGTGCTTTAACAGAAACCCTCAAGCAACTAGGATTACAAGACCAAGTAGGTATTGAACTGACTGGCTGTCAGAAGCAATGTAAAAAAGCTCCTAGTCTTATTTTAATGCCAGGGAAAGTCAAGCACGCTTACGTCGATCCCAATGACCTGGCTTCATTGCTAAAAGCTCATTATCTACCAACACCGATTTAATGTCTTTGTTCTTTGTTATTCGTTTTTTATCTTTAGTAATCAACAACACATAATTACTAACCACTAACCATTAACCAAAATCGGAGATAATCATGGCACAAGTTATTTTTTATGAAAGACCAGAATGCGTTAACAACGCTAAGCAAAAAGCTTTATTGTGGGCCTCAGGTCATGAAGTAACAGCTTACAATCTATTTGAAACTCCCTGGACAGTCGACACTTTACGTCCTTTCTTTGGGGATCGCCCTATAGCTGAATGGTTCAATAAAACTGCGCCTCAAATAAAGCTGGGTGAAATAGTTCCCGAAGATCTAGATGAAACAGCAGCATTAGAACTCATGATTAAAGATCCCACACTGATTCGTCGCCCACTGATTCAGGTAGGAGATACTTATCAAATAGGATTCAATCGCGCTCAAGTTGATGCTTGGATTGGTCTAGCTTCGCCAAAAGGCTTCGAGAAGCTAGAAACTTGTCCTCGAACTCATTAAGTCACCTATTGTTGATCAGCGGTACACTACCTTTCAAAGGCAGTGTACCGCTGACTTTGGAAGGCAGTCATTTGTTCTTGGTTTTTGTTACTGATAACCAACAACTAAAGACAAAAATCATCATTCCTCTAGATCTAAAATCTTTTTTAGTTTAAGGCGATCGTCTGGTTTAGCAGAAAAACGACTATTTTCAATATCTCGAATCCAACTTTGACTCTTACCTAGTTGTTGTGCCAATTTTCTCTGACTAATTCCCAGGCGTTTTCTCGCACTAATAATTTGTTCGGCATTTAGATGGGATACAGTTTGAGTTTTGCTTTGGCGACGAGTTTTACGTTGTTTTTTATTTTCCCAACGGGACAATTGTTTATCCCATTCTGGAGGTAATTCAAAATAAAGAATACGAGCCTTCATCAATAAATTCCATTTTCCAGGTGGTGCGGGATCGGTAATGCTAGTTTCATTGCAACCATCTTTGATCCAAAACTCCATTGCTTCGTCTGCATCATCGGGGACAGCAGCTAATCTTGCCCATAATGGCTGAATTTTAGTGGGGTAGGTAACAGGATCGAAAATAGGTTTGATTTGATAATGATTGAGAACTTCTAAGTCGCTTTCAAATCTTCGTAAAAGTCGCTTTCGTTTTTCTCGATTTAACGCCGCTTCTCTAACTTTTGCTTCTCCATAAGCCACATACATTAACTTAGGAATAGTAATACGCTGTTGTTTACCCATTTTAGTTTTAAACAGCAGCCACAACATCATCCTGACTGTACCTTCATGTTGATGCCAAATAGTCATGACGGTAGTTAACAAGAATTTAGGCAAAGTACCATATTGATAATAAGCAACATATTTTTTATATCCCTGCTTATTGAGAAAATACTTCGCCCACATTCCCGCTCTTATTCTAAAGGTCATGCCTACAAGATGTTTGTAGCCGTGAGCATCTTCTTGGAAATGATTGTCGATCGCTGCTAAATGCCAAATACGGTCTTTTGGTAGAGAAAAAGATTGAATTTTACCCTGGCGAAACCAATCAACATTGGCGATTAGTTTACAAGGTTGTTGTATTAAGGATTTAATCAGAGTAAGTTTAGCAGCTTTACTTAGATCTTTGCGTTTATTTAAACCTAAATAAGTTTCAATTTGTTTATTGTCGATGGCAAATTCTTCTTCCCAGGGTCGCTCTAAAGTAGTAGCAAAAGCAGCAAATATCAAATGTACACAAGCTGCGCGAATATCCATTAGTTCAATAGTAGAGGCAGCATCTTTTTCGCCCAAAGTATGATTCACATGGGAATCAACATCCTTAGTCAAACGAAACTCAATCTTTCCTTTACCCTGTTTGACTAGACGTTCAAAATACAGCTTGTCTTGATTATCAGTTCGCCAGGGAAAAACTGAGCCTTTTGCCAATAAATTACAGGCTTCCCAAATAACCATTGAAGATGCGATCGGATTATTATGACCATTAGCAAAAAGATGATGGGTATTCAACACTCTGGGGTGGGCTTTATATCTGCCTTTCTTAGTAGGTAAAGGAAGAGGCAAACTATCAGGACAACTACTAACACATGGGGGCTTAGAATGATTATCTTCGCAGCTATTGCATAGACCTGGTTCTATCCAATGCTCGTTATTTTTATCTATTTGAATTGCATTAGTTGGACATTCAGGTAAGCAAATACCGCAATGGACACAGCTTGGGGGAATAGTGTAAGTCATAGTAAGTTTCCTACTCGAACTATTTTTTAGTAGAGAAATTATGTAAGATATGCAATGTTTAATTCATAAATAGCAAAGTAAATCCAGATCAAAAAATAATGGCATCAGGGAGATTGAATGATTTATTCAAATTTGATATTGACTTTATCTTTTGGCTAATATCGCAAAATCAATTTACTTAAGGTTTGTCACTTATAAATATTTGCACAACCAAGTTTAACAAATTGTTAAATTTGATATATTTTATAGGTTTTAAAAATTTCTTTATTTTTTCTTTATTTTCACAATTTATCAATTTTAACTACACGAAGTATTGTCATGTACTTTTAAAAAAGCTAATGCAAAAATTACTAACAAAACATAAATATATTAAAAATAAATCTTTTTGCAAAACCAAGTTAAATATTAATTTAAGCATCAATCAATTAATATTTAACTTTATTGTAAAAATCACTTCATCTGCATTTAGATTCTTTTTTTATAGCTTTATCTAAAATTAATGTATCTGGATGCCATTCTCTAATCAAATGCCTAATCACATCATTCATAGACAAATGAAGCTCATCACAATAAATTTTAAGCTTCATATGTTCCGCTTCCGTTAGCCTTAAACTAAATCTTTTCATAGTGTCAAAATAACATCAGCTTGATGTCACCTAATTAGAATCCAAATTAATTATTTCGATATCTGGCATCATTTTGATGCCAAAATGATGCCAAAACTGTACTCAATTAAATCCTCAATTAAAAATGTTGAGTATTGAGTAGGGAGAAATTTGCTCTTATAAATTTTGTTTATATCATTGACACTTTAATAGACTTAAAGTTATTGAACACATTTAGATTGATTAATACTAATTAGAGATGTACTCAAGTACCCTAAACCTTAATCTGCAACATAGAAATATTTAAATAGAAATAGACAAATGAGTATTTCTGAGTTCAGATGTGAGTATTCTTAGATTGAAAGATGAGTATTTAAATTTCATTAGTCGTGAGTCATTAGTCATTAATTTTTGCACGAGCAATGAAGGAGCAAAAAGTTGTCAATAGAGATCGCGCTCTATGTTCCAAATTTAGCAAGATAAATAGCTTTCTCACCTAATTAACGTGAAAAGCAACATCAATTTTGAGGACGAAAATCTAGACGAAAATATAAAAGCAAGCGCACAAACTTAGTAGACGAGAAGCAATTTAAACAGCAATGTGAGTACATAAAGCCTAAGGTCTCAACCTTAAAATACTCATAGCTTACTTAAAAATACTCATATCTCCACCCCAAAAGAAAATAGATAATCTCTCTGCGCCAATTATTTTAACCATTTGAGTACAGATTTAATGAATTTGAATCAATCTAGATTCAGTTCGGCAACAAAAATCTCAATTGGGATTCTGGTATAAACAAAACAACATCGAAGTTGTTTCAAGTTAAAGTCATGCAACAGCCTTTCGACGAAAAATTTTGCTTACAAAAATTGGGGACATCAGTATTTCTTTCTCCTAAGCAGGGAAATGCTAAATTTAATGCAATTGTCCATCAATGGCATACATCACTCACTAAATTTAAATTGCAACAGAAATGCGATCGCCAGCCAGTCAAACGTAACTGGCTAGGGGGATTATCAGCAAATACAAGCTATCATAGTTTGCTCTTTTCTCAGTTAGTTTATTGGTTAGAACAAAAGAAAATTCCTTTTTTACCACGCTTATTAGCTTTCTTTTGGTGGTTTTTGACGAATTTAGAAATCTATCCCGAACACACAATTGGCAAAAGAGATAGTGAATGTAGCTCCAACTTCGGCAACATGATCGTTGTACCGATTGTTGATGTTCCCCGTAAGGCGAAACCAGAAATTTTCCAACATCTACAAGAATTAGCCATACCCTGTTGGCGTACCCATGATGGTAAGATCTGGGTCGAAATCAGGAATGTTAATATCGCCGTGCTTGTCCATAGCACAATTCAGCAAGCGACAGCTAAACCTCAAGAATTGGTGGAATTGCTGCAAAATTGCTGGGATAAAGATTTAAATAACTAAAAAAATTATAGTACCAAATGGAGAAGATTATGCTCTCTATAGTTAATAGTTATAGGCTGAAGCTTTATTGTATTAGGAATATTGCCTTATGGATATCTAATACTAAGTTGCGTTCAAATACAGATCAAATGAACTAACTCCTGGTACATTAAACAACATTTACCAACAAGCAAACATTAAGTCTAATTAATACTATGCGTTATGCCATTGTCATTGAAAAAGCTAGATACAACTATGCTGCCTATTGTCCCGATTTTCCTAGCTGTGTAGCAACAGGCAAAACTATTGAAGAAGTTAAACAGCAGTTGTCTGAAGCTCTTGTATCTCACTTTGAAGGTTTAATAGAAAATAATGAACCCATACCTGCTCCTAGTGCTCAGCTAGGTTATATTGAAATTCAAGCTTCATAGCGATATTAGGGAAAAACTATTTTATAGCTGAAGCAGGGGGTGATTTCCCTAAGTCGCGATCGCGCTTTGACTCCAGACCATCCTGTAAAGCATCTTTGGCAATGCTTGAGAAAAGACGTTACTTATCATATTTGCTATGACTCCAAACAGGAGTTGATTGAGGCCGTGGCTGATTTCCAGAGTCAGATTAAAACTAATCATGTAGCGAAAGCGCGATCGCCTATTTTTGAGCAGCAACCATAGAAACTCCAAACATAAGAGAAATAGGCAAGACTTTATATGGGCTTGATTTTTGTTTAAGTCCCGTTAACGTCTTTAAAAGTGTTTCATAATTTTATATGAGTACAAGGCGATCGCTCAAAAACCAAACCAGCAAACCAGATAGTCCCTCAAAATTCCGATCGCGATCGGCGTTGATCTCAAACTATTTTTTGTTCCACAAACCTACTCAAAATACCCGTACTTCTGGTCAAAAATACTCGTACCTTACCCCAAGAAAAATTGATTAAGCTTACTACAGTTAGGTTTCAAGCTTACAAGTACAGCCTTAACCAATCTAATCTGAGTCTAAAATCATTTCTGGCAAACAAATGGCTGGTATAAGTTTTTTAAGCTAAGTCGCTTGTCCCTTGTCATTTTTGATTCGTTACGAAGTAAAAGACTAATAACTAATGAATATTAACCAATTTAGGAGAACTTTATGAAAATAGCCGTTGCTAAAGAAAACGAGCTAGGAGAGCTTCGAGTAGCTCAAGTTCCTGATACCGTATCCCGTCTGGTCAAACACGGTTTTGAAGTTTGGGTAGAAGCAGGTGCGGGTATAGGTGCGGGTTATGACGATGCTGCTTATGAAGCGGCAGGAGCGAAGGTAGTTGCCGATTCTGCCCTGCTCTGGGGAGAAGCAGACATCCTGCTAAAAGTTAATCCTCCTACTAAGCGTGAAGATCGAGCGGAAATTGACTGGCTTAAACCAGGAGCAACCTTAATTAGTTTCCTCAATCCTTTGAGCGACCCCACTATCACTCAACAGCTGGCACAGCGAGAGGTTACAGCATTTAGTATGGAGCTAATTCCTCGCAGTACCCGCGCTCAAAGCATGGATGCGTTGTCTTCTCAAGCTAACATTGCAGGTTATAAATCGGTGTTGCTAGCAGCAGCTAGTTTACCGCGAATTTTCCCGATGATGACTACTGCGGCAGGAACAATTCCCCCAGCTAAAGTATTGGTTTTGGGTGCGGGGGTAGCTGGGTTACAGGCGATCGCAACTGCCCGAAGATTAGGCGCAGTAGTGGATGCGTTTGATATTCGTCCTACAGTTAAAGAGCAAGTTCAAAGTGTTGGTGGTAATTTTATCGCGATCGATCTTGAAGAAAAGACTGAAGCTGAAGGAGGCTACGCTAAACAAGTTGGGCGCGATACTCAAGAGCGTATCCGTCAGGGTTTGAGTCCCTATGTTGCCAAAGCCGATGTAGTTATTACTACCGCGCAAGTACCAGGTAAACCAGCACCATTATTGATTTCAGAAGAGACTGTGGCACAAATGAAACCAGGTTCGGTAATTGTCGATCTAGCAGCAGAAAGCGGTGGCAACTGTGCCTGTAGCGAAGCTGGCAAAAATGTTAACTATCAAGGTGTAACTATTATCAGTCCTACGAATCTACCTAGTACAGTACCTGCTAATACTAGCCAGATGTATGCCAAAAATCTCTTAAACCTAGTGAAATATTTAGCCAAGGATGGAGAATTACAGCTTGATTTTGAAGATGATATTACTAGCAGTGCTTGCGTTACCTATGCTGGGGAAATTCGCAATGAACGTATCAAAGAGGCTTTGTTAGTTGTTAGTGGGTAGGGGCGAAAAGCCTTTTGCCCCTACAAGAATCAGTGATTTTTAAACCTACTAACAGAAAAAAATAGGAGTTAATTATATGGAAGCAGGATTATTAACAGGTTTAGTCGTTTTCGTTTTGGCATCGTTTGTGGGGTTTGAGGTAATTAATAAAGTTCCTCCGACATTACACACCCCCTTAATGTCTGGTGCTAATGCTATTTCTGGCATTGCTGTAGTAGGGGCATTACTAGTTGCTGGAGTGCGTGAATGGAACGTTACCACCATCTTAGGTTTAGTTGCCGTGATGCTCGCTACGGTTAACGTTGTTGGTGGTTTTTTAGTAACAGACAGAATGCTGCAAATGTTTAAGAAGAAGGAAGCATCATGAGTACATATTTAAACACAGGAATCGAATTAGCTTATTTAGCTGCTGCTGCACTATTCATTCTGGGATTAAAAAAATTAGGTTCGCCTGCTACTGCCCGTCAAGGTAATTTTTTAGCAGCAGTGGGAATGTTAATTGCGATCGCGGCAACTTTCTTAAATCAGTCCGTACTCAATTATGAGTGGATTTTGGTAGGTATCATTGCTGGCTCTTTAATCGGCGCGATCGCAGCCCAAAAAGTAGCCATGACAGATATGCCTCAAATGGTAGGTATTTTCAATGGTGTTGGTGGCGCTGCTTCGGCTTTGGTTGCCGTCGGTGAATTCTGGCGAGTACTTAACACTACTGGTACAGTTCCTTTAGATGCCACTTTTATTGCTATTTTAGGGGTTTTAATTGGTGGTGTAACTCTCACAGGAAGTCTACTCGCTTTTGCCAAACTACAAGGCTTAATTACAGGTTCTCCCGTTACTTTTCCTTTTCAACAACCCTTTAATTTTTTACTGCTAGCTGGCTTTTTAGCTGGTAGTGTTTATCTATTAATCAAACCCGAAAATCCAGCAATTTTTCTCACTTTAACCACAATATCTTTACTTTTTGGGGCTTTATTCGTACTACCCATCGGTGGTGGGGATATGCCCGTAGTAGTTTCCCTGTTAAACTCTTTTTCAGGTTTAGCTGCCAGTGCTGTGGGCTTTATTTTAGGCAACAGTATGCTAATCGTCGCAGGGGCATTAGTAGGCGCATCGGGGTTAATTTTGACCCAAATCATGTGTAAAGCCATGAATCGACCCCTTACTAACGTGTTATTCGGTGCTTTTGGTGGCGATAGTACTGCTGTTGGTGGTGCTGGTGGTGCAGAAATTGATAAAACCTACCGTTCCATCGATAGCGAAGAAGGAGCAATGATGTTAGGTTATGCTCGTTCTGTAGTAATTGTTCCAGGGTACGGTATGGCAGTAGCTCAGGCGCAACACGGTGTTAGAGAATTAGCTTCTCAGCTAGAAAAAATGGGAGTCGATGTCAAATATGCCATCCATCCCGTTGCAGGTAGAATGCCTGGACATATGAACGTATTACTAGCTGAGGCAAACGTTGCTTACGATCGCCTGTATGATATGGATGATATCAATACAGAATTTGATCGCGTTGATGTAGCTCTTGTTATTGGTGCTAACGATGTAGTTAATCCTGCTGCCCGTAATGATAATCATAGTCCCATCTACGGTATGCCCATCCTGGATGTAGATAAAGCCCAACACGCCATTGTCATCAAGCGCAGCATGAGAACTGGATTTGCAGGGGTAGATAACGAACTATTTTACAAAGACAAAACCACCATGCTATTTGGTAGCGCACAGGATGTCGTATCGAAGTTGGTGTCAGAGGTTAAGCAATTGTAATTTGCATTGGTTATTGGATGTTTAATTAGCGCGATCGCGCTGAATGAAATCCAAGTAATACCAAGAGCGCAAAAAGAATACGACACATCATTTTTGTAAGGGCGAATACCGTTCGCCCTTATGAGCTATCTGTAGCGAAATCGTTTAATTCGTTATAATTAAAGCCTTTTTGTAATCCGCTTTCATGTAAATGATGACGGCGAATAATTTTACTTCGAGGATCTTGGAAGATTCTATTTGAGGGAAATACAAACTGCCAAATCCATTCG
>JASJDX010000215.1 GCA_030064975.1 Pleurocapsa sp. MO_192.B19 | reverse complement strand
GTCGTATCCCAAAGTTGCTGTGGCATCATTTCTCCTAACCCTTTAAACCTTTGAATGGTGTAATTAGCATTAGCAGGAAATTCACTGATGCGTTGTTGCAGTTCGCGATCGCTGTAACAATAGTAATGGTTGCGTCCTCGTTCCAATTTATATAATGGAGGACAAGCAATATAGACATAACCTTGGTCTACTAATTCTCGTTGATAGCGATAGAAGAAAGTCAGTAAAAGAGTTCTGATGTGCGCTCCATCTACATCAGCATCCGTCATAATTACTATGCGGTGATAACGTAACTGAGAAGGATCAAATTCATCACCTTTAATACCTAATCCCAAGGCGGTAATCATCGACTGAATCTCATTATTTTTATAAATTTTTGCGTCATCAGTCTTTTCAATGTTGATAATTTTACCTCTTAGAGGCAAAATCGCCTGAAATTGCCTGTCTCTTCCTTGTTTGGCACTATTGTGAACAAATACACCACTAGCTAAAGCAAAGTTATGGGTGTGAGGAACTTCAATATCGTAAACATCAGATCTTTCGGTTACTGATTCAATTTTTACGACGCGGTGATTGTAATTTGCTACTGCTTCACAAGCTTTGGTTTTATCCCCATCAAAATAACGAGTAACAAAGGTATCAAACTTAAGCAGCGATTTATCTTTGCTTGCTAGACGGTATTGACGGTAATTCTCTACATCTAGATTTCCCTGTTCGATTTCAATCTGTTTTAATGCTGCCAGTGTCTTACGGTAGTAAGTTTTATTTAAAGCTTGACGGCGTTTTTCTCTGAATTCAGGTGTCCATTGTTGCTTAGTTTTTTCTTTACGCCATGCTAATAATGTTTTTTCTTGCCATTGTTGTTTAGCAATTGATGAAAGTTCTTCTCTCGCTTCAAGATTATTAGCAAAATAGTTACGAACTCTTTCAGCTTGGGCGATTCTATTGCTATCCTCTGCCCAATATTCTTGTTGTGCCTTATTTAATTGTTCTTTATTTTGCTGGCGATATTCCTCGTTAGTTTCATAAAATTCGCGCCATTTAGCAGTCATGTAGGCTTTATACTCTTCATCCTGCCATTGTGATTTAGCTTGTTTAGATAATATCTTTACTGTTTCAATCTTTACTGTTTCAGGTTGTTTCATTCTTTGACTCATCATCGAACGAAACTCTGCTGTTTGTTTAATTTGACGACATTTTTCGATAACTTCTGGTCGATGTAATGTCTTTTCAATATGTTGACGGTGTAAAGCTAGATGTTCTTCTTTAGATAGACGCTTTAAGTTTGTTGGGTTGTTATTCAGTTTGTTGAAATCAAGATGATGACAATGTTCTCCATCCTCTTTGACATATACACCTTGCCAACGATTGAGCCAGTCAGCGAGCATATGAGTAAATAACCAAGAATCAGAACGATTATCCCAAACCATTTCGTAACCATTAATAGTTATTCCAAGTTCGTTGATATCTGAAATCCTACGATAGAGTGGCATCAGTGAATCATCTTGCGTTAAGAATTCTGCTGCTTTATAACTTCCATCCCGCAACATAAAACGATGATCTGGTGTACAGGTAATACTTTCACCGTTATCTAACGTTAATTTTATAACCTTAGTATTTTTTTTAGTAACTCTGGCATTGATAATTTTTTCAATACCAATTTTGCCATCATTGCGAATTGTATAACAGAAGTTTTGTTTACCTTGTTCTTGCTCAGCCACTAATTCTTTAAAGCTTAAAGAACGCCCATCAACTAGGGCAATCTCAGTATCTCCTACAAAACAGCCCCCTGCTGAATCGCCTTCAACCAAAAAGATTTCCGATTCTTGGGGATCGCGGGAACTACAGTCTGCCAACTTACCAGGTAGGGGAGAAGATTCTAATACCGACTTGCGACGGACTAATTCCCTTGCATGACGGGCTGCTTCTGCGGCTTTAAAAGACTGTATAGCTTTCTCAATAATTGCATCACCGATATTGAGATTAAATTCTAAATACTCGTTTAAAACTTCCCCAACTAAAGAATCTACAATCCCTCTAACTTCTGTGTTACCTAATTTGGTTTTGGTTTGTCCTTCAAATTCAGGTTCGGGTACTTTAACCGAAATCACCCCTGTTAAGCCTTCTCGTACATTTTCCCCACCGAGGTTTTTATCGGCATCTTTAAGTTTGTTGCGTTTACGGGCAAAGGTATTCATCGTCCTAGTGAGGACTGTTTTTAAACCTTCGAGGTGAGTACCCCCATCGATGGTACGGATGTTGTTAGCAAAACCGAGAAGATTATCACTATAGGAATCGATACACCACTGCAAAGCAACTTCGACAGTCACACCATTTTTTTCTCCCGAAACATAAATGATGTCTTCGTGGAGTGTATCTTTTTCCCTCGTCATATAGTTGACGTATTCTTTAATGCCACCCTCGTAACAAAATACATCCTGACGTACTTCCTCTTCACGATGATCGCTAAAAGTAATCTTAATTCCCGCATTAAGATAAGCTAACTCCTTTAACCGTTTTGCCAAAATTTCGTATTCAAAAATCGTTGTCTCGGTAAAGATAGTATTGTCGGGAAAGAAATGGACGGAAGTTCCCGTTTGCTTGGGATTATCTTTATTAGGGCTTACCTGTAATTCTCCTTGGGCTTTTCCTTTCTCGTAGCGTTGGAGGTGAACTTTTTGCTCCCGCCAAACCGTTACCTTTACCCATTCTGATAAAGCATTGACAACAGATACACCTACCCCGTGTAAACCACCAGAAACTTTATAACCGCTTCCTGCACCGCCAAATTTACCGCCAGCGTGCAAGACTGTCATTACTGTTTCTAAAGCTGACTTACCTGTTTTGGAATGAACCCCCACAGGTATACCCCGTCCATCATCGGTAACAGTAATTGAACCATCAGTATTAATATCAACTTCTATATGGGTACAATAACCAGCCAGTGCTTCATCAATGGAATTATCCACTACCTCATATACTAGATGATGCAGTCCTTTAGGTCCTGTTGAACCAATATACATCCCTGGACGTTTGCGTACTGCTTCGAGTCCCTCAAGAACCTGAATCTGATCTGCATCGTAAGTGCTAGTCATGTAGTCTCTCCGAAAATTGCCTTAGAGCTTTGAGTTTGTCGCGTTATGAAAAATTACTCAAAAATTTTAACACAAAAGCTTTCAAGACCGCCTTAAAGCTTTCTGTAATGATTTTTAATGTAGGGTTAATCCCCTGTTTATAACTAGTATTATTTGGCGATCGCTTTACTAAGGTTTAAAAGTAATAACTTGATAACTTTTTTTATAACTTGATTATGCTTTTTTGACGAGTATACTAGTTCTATTGTACCAAAATAAGATTGAATCTAATAGAATGAATTAGCTCAAAAGAACAATTGGCGCAGATTACGTATTGTTTTAATAACCTTTTTTGCTGAAAACAAATAAGTATTGAGCTCAACGAAATTATTGGCAGAAATATTAGAGAATAATTGTAGGTTTGGTGAGTGAGTATAGCAAGATAATTGAGCATTTGTTGATTTATTGGTCTTCAAAAAATACTAGTTGATTTAATTATTGATTTATATGTCAAAATCATGGCTAGTGTGCAGTACATTATTATCTATATGTCTAATTGGGATACTCGATTATTTAATCATTGTCGATCTTTCCTTATATATTTGTTATCTAATACCAATAGTGATCGCTACTAGATATACAGGTAAAAAGTTAGGTATTTTTTTTGCAGTTCTAAGTTCTGTATTTTGGTACATAGCAGAAGCCAGTGCCAAAGCAGATATGTTTTATTTACTATTAGTTTGGAACACAATTGTTAGGTTATCCGTATTTTTAGTTGTGGTTCATTTGCTGTCTGCTCTTAATACGGCTTATAAAAAGGAAAAAAAACTAGCCCGTATTGACGAGCTGACTAAAATTTATAATCGACGTTATTTTTTAAATGTTTTACAAACTGAAACTAAGCGATCAATTCGCTATGAACGTTGTTTAACCCTAGCTTATTTTGATGTTGATAACTTTAAGCGGGTTAACGATCGCTATGGGCATCATGTAGGAGATCAGCTATTATCTTTGGTCGCTAGTACCTTCACTAAAAGTATTCGTGAAAGTGATATTATTGCTCGTCTGGGGGGCGATGAATTTGCGTTATTATTGCCAGAAACTGAATACCCAGCAGGAAATTTGGTTTTACAACGCATTCAACAACAGTTAATTGACACTGTAAAAGCCAAGAAATTTGATGTGGGTTTTAGTATTGGTGCAATCACCTTTGTTCGTTTTCCTGATTCTACTGAAAAAATGTTAGAGCTAGTAGATCGCTTAATGTATCAGGTAAAAAGCAATGGGAAGAATCAACTAAAGCATCAACTATATGAGTATCAAGATCAAGAATTAAGAAATTTAACAGAATAAATTTCTCATCTTTACTAATTACTCATTACTCTTGTACGGGCGTTAGCGGAGCTCTTCTGAAAGAAGCACGGCCGTTCGCCCCTCCCTATTTAGATTCAACTTTCAACACGGTAGTATTTTCTGTTTCCAAAATTGAACCATCGGGATTCTCTAAGACAAATCCTGCATCGCGAATCATGTCTAGATCGGCATTAGCCGATTGTCCTGCGGTAGTGAGATAATCGCCGATAAAAATCGAGTTAGCGGGATATAAACCCATCGCCTGTAGCGATCGCAAGTGAACTTCTCTTCCCCCAGCAATTCTAATTTCTTGTTTCGGTAAAATAAATCTAAACAAGCACAAAATACGTAAGCAACGACGAGGATTGAGTTGATTGACATCTGCTAAAGGTGTTCCTGCAATGGGAATCAGGAAGTTAATCGGTACACTGGTAACGTCTAATTCTCGTAGAGAATAAGCCAAGTCGATAATATCATCATCGGTTTCATTCATCCCCAGAATACCGCCAGAACAAGTTGTAATCCCAGCTTGTTGCACGTTTTTAATGGTGGTAACGCGATCGCGAAAGGTATGAGTGGTACAGATATTTTCGTGATGATTTTCGGCGGTATTTAAGTTATGGTTAACTCGATCTACTCCCACCTCAGCTAAGCGTCTAGTTTGCTCTTGGTTTAATAACCCTAGACAGGCACAGATTTTTAAATCATGTTTGGCTTTGACCGTTTCAAAAGCCTCTAGCACGCTGCTAAATACGGATTCGGATGGCGATCGCCCTGAAATTGCCATACAAAATGTACCTGCTTTTAATTTTGCTGCCCGATCTGCTGCTGCTACAATCTTCTCTTGGGCGATTAGGGGGTATTTCTCAATCTCAGCGGAGGAGATTTTGGACTGAGAACAATAGTTACAATCTTCTGGACATAAGCCACTTTGGGCATTAAGTAAAAAGTGTAGCCTGACGTGATTTGACCAATAGTGATGGCGAACTTTATAGGCTGCTGCCAATTGTTCTAGCAAGACAATATCTGGTGCTTCTAAAATGCTTTTAGCTGTTGCGCGATCGATTAACTCCCCTGCTAAGGATAGTTCAGCTATGGCATTAAAATCTAAAAAATCGAAAGTTTTAGTCATGGCGATTAGGCTCAGCGCACCTTTCGGATCGCTTTTGATCTACAAAGAACTTTATTGTTGTACCACGACTAGGCAGAGTTAAAAATAGAGAAAAATTAAAGGTTTTTTCTAAACCAACTGCATACTACGACTACGAATTGTATCAGCGATCGCCTTTAACCATTGTTCGGTAATCATTTCCCTAGATAATTGAAATACACAATATCCATGTTGTTGGGCTAAATTGAGTTTTTCATAATCTCGCATGAGGCTTTTTCCCGTGCTATGCCCGCCTTTGTGCCAGATTTGCCCATTAATTTCAATCGCTACTTTGCCAGAAAAATTAACATAATCAAATTTAAAACGACGTTGGGGAATCAGCCGTACTTCTGTTTCTAAATCTAAATCTGGATATAGCTCATCCCACAAAAGATCGAACTCAAATTCTAGGCTACTGATACTCATCGGTTAAACTAGTTGTTTTCTCTACTGAAGATAACCTTAATTTCCTAGATTTACCAACTTAAATGATCGTAAATATCTTTTTTATGAACTTTTCTAATACCCCGAATCAAGCTAAGTACGATAAGAGGATAATAGGATAAGTTGTCAATAAAACCCAATATTAATAAGCTATTCTAAAGTTGTAGAATATACAGACTTAATTGCTCTTAAATTGAGCTTTTAAAATTTTTAAATATTAGAAATTATCAGAAAATTATGCATAAATCAGCCAAGAAAAATAGCTCAAACTTTAGCTCTATTCAAGAACCAATAACTAATGCTCCGCCAGAAGTAAGACAAATTATTGAGCAAGTTTTACAACTAGAAAAAGATAAACTATATTTGAAAACTCCCAGAAATATCAATGAAGATATTTTAAATATAATCAAAAAAGTTGTGCAATGAAATTAATTTATTTGCAATTATGCAACTTCAGACAGTTTTATGGCAAAACACCGCAAATCAAATTTGCTAGTGGAGAGCGTAATACTACCGTTATTTATGGCAATAATGGTGCAGGTAAAACAACAATTCTTAATGCTTTTACTTGGCTACTGTATGAAAAATTTACGGCAGCTTTTGCTTCTCCAGAACTATTAATTAATCAACGAGCCATAACTGAAGCTAAAGCAGAGCAAGGAGTAGAATGCTGGGTAGAACTACAATTTGAGCGCGAGCGCAAGATTTATCAGGTAAAGCGCAAGTGTTACGCCACTAAAAGCTTAGAACAGCAAGTTCAATACAGTCCAACTAAATTGTTTATGCTAGTTGCTGGAGATGATGGGCGTTGGTATCCACCCCTTGAATCAGCAGAAGATATTATCGAAGGAATTTTACCCGCGAGTTTACATCAGTATTTTTTCTTTGATGGAGAAAGAATTGATAGTTTTTTTCGGGCAAACAAGAATAATAATATTGCCGAAGATACCAAAGAGTTATTGGGAGTTAAAGTATTAGATCGAGGGATAGACCATTTAAAAAAAGCCAAGAGAACTCTACAAGAAGAACTACAAGAATTAGGTGATGCTAAAACTCAGCAATTATTAGCCGAACAAATCAATTTAGAACAAGAAAGCGATCGCCTTGAACAACGTATCTCAGAAATTGTTAGAGAAATAACACAGTTAGAACAGCAAAAATCAAATTTATCTAGTCAACTACTAAATATTAGTGGGGCAAATAAAATACAGGAACTTAAAAGTAAATTAGTTAAGCAGCAAACATCAATTAAAAAAAATATTCTACAAACTAAAGACAAGCTCAAAAAAAATTTATCTCAAGATAGCCACTTAGTTTTTCTACCTTCTACAACTGATAACTTTTTAAACTTACTCCAAAAATTGCGCGATCGCGGCGAACTATCTAGCGGATTAAAACAAGAGTTTATTCAACAACTACTCCAACAACAAATCTGTCTTTGTGGAGAAGAACTCAAGCCTCAGACAAATGCTTATAACAATGTAAAATCTTGGTTACAAAAAGTTGAGCTAAAAAATATTGAAGAGTCAGCAATTCGTCTAGAAACTCAGGTTAGTAAAATCACAGATCAATCAAATAACTTCTGGCAAAATATCGATCGATATCAAGCAGAGATTAATAATTACTATCGAGAGCTAAATTATCTTGAAATAGAACTAGGTAAAGCTAATAGTCAGCTAAAAAACTATCCTAATAAAGATATTCAGCAATTACAAAATAATATAGAATTAATTGAAGAAAAAATAAAAGATTTAATTTTAGAACAAGGTGCAAGTAAGCAACAAAAAAATGATCTTAATCAAGTAATAATTAAGCTAGAAAAAAAAATTGAGCAACATAAACTAACCGTAAAAAAACAAAAAATCGCTCAAAAAAGAATTGCAGCAACTCAAGAGTCTATTAGCAGATTAATTAAAGTACGAACTCTTCTAGAACAACAATTTCGCCTGGCTTTAGAACAAAAAGTGCAGGAAATATTTAGCTTTATTTCTTTTACTCCTTACATACCAAAACTTAGCACCAATTATGAACTGATCTTAGTTGATAATACCTCTGGAGTAGAAACACCCGTCGCCGCATCTACAGGAGAAAATCAAATTCTCAGCTTATCTTTTATTGGCGGAATTATCGATCGCGTAAGACAATGGAGTCAGCGAAATAATTTGGTGGGTTATGATAGCAGCACGTTCCCCATAGTCATGGACTCGCCTTTTGGTAGTTTAGACCAAATCTATCGGCGACAAGTAGCTAAAGCCATACCTGAGTTAGCCAACCAATTAGTAATTTTAGCCACTAAAACCCAGTGGCGAGGGGAGGTAGAGACAGAAATAGAACAACGCATTGGGCAAGAATATGTGCTAATCTATTACTCCCCAAAGCTAGATTGTGAGGTAGATTGGCTACAATTGAACCAGCAAAATTATCCTTTAGTTAAACACAGTTCTAATAATTGCGAATATACTGAAATTGCTATCGTCAAGCGTAAATATCAACAATAATTCTAACAATTAAAGCAATCATAATTTATAACAGTATAGATAAGGTATTTTGACAATTAACTATAGGAGAAGATTAGGAGAAAACTATAAATGCTCTTCCTAGATTATACGCAAGTAAAATCTTGCAAGTTACAAGGCAAAGATAATAAAATATCGGGAATAATTTACAATGGCAAAACTTTTGTCAGAGTCAAAGCTTTTCCTAAAGAAGAATTAGAAGCAGCTATCAAAGAATGCCGCGAAGAATATCTAGATCATGAAGAGCGTTCTAAAATAGCAACTTTGCTAATCAAAGAAAAAAACGGTGTTGGCATTTGGATGCACAATACTAACTATAAATTAGATAGTACTTCAACTTCAGATGATGAAAATCATTCCTCTTCTGAGACACAATCTGTATCTATTGCTCCCGTGAAATCTCAGACAGATACAAATCGTATTAGCCTTCGACAGTTAGCATTAGAAATGCGCTCAGAAAAAGGAGTAGAGATAAAAACTCGTCGTTATAAATTAAAATTGTATCAGCATTGTTTTTTGGGAAATGAAGCTGTAGATTGGATTGCTCAGCGAGCCAAATTATCTAGACCAAATGCAATTAAATTAGGTCAACACATGATGGACAAAGGTCTCTTTCATCACGTTCTTGATGAACATCAATTTAAAGATGAAGCATTATTTTATCGCTTTAAAGACGACGAAGGAAAAAGTATTTGGAATAGCAGCATTTAGCGGATGAAATAAAAAAATGTTTATTATACTTAAACTAAAAAATCTATATTTCTCCTAAATTGGTAATCAGGAAAAACTCTATTTAGAGCATCATTAGAAATAGATAAATGCTGTTGCAAAACAAGGGAAAGTGCCTCCCTAAAGTCTGTCGTTACAGGCAGATCTCTATTTTCATGTAGTGCTGCCTTATTTAAACCACGCCATTCTCCATAGACTTTTCCGCCACGAATTCCTCCTCCCAAAAGCCACATAACATTGCCGTGTCCATGATCTGTTCCTCTATTGCCATTCTCCTTAACAGTACGACCAAATTCCGACATGACGACAATTACAGTATCAGAATAAATTGTCTCCAATCCTTTGACTAAGGTTGCTAAACCTTGACCCAAAGAAGGTAGCAACCGCTTGAGAATATTGTTTTGGTTAATATGGGTATCCCAACCGCCGACTTCCATAAATGCCAATTGCGTTTGAGTATTTCCTACCATCAGTCTTGCTACTTCCGCCGCATCATCAACAAAAGCATTAACGTTGGTTGCTCCACGAGAAGCGGACATCATTTCCTGGCTTAACTCTTGTAATACTATTTCTCTGGCTTTACGTCCATCTTGATACGCTTTACTCAGAGCATCTTGACCACTATACAAATTATTAAAAGCTTTGTTAATATGAGGACGATCTGTGGAAATTGGTGCTGCTGAATTTTTCCCAGGTTTCAAGCTGGCTATCTGCATTTTTCCTCTCAGAATATATGGGGTAGTTACCCCTACATTTAAAGCTTGAGTTAGTCTTGTTTGAGGTAATTCACCTAAAAGACGATTCATCCAGCCATCTGTAGTATTTTTTATGCCTGGAGTACCATTTTCTATATAGTCTTGAGCCTGAAAATGAGAACGCTCGGATACAGGTGAACCACTAGAATGAATAAAAGCCAAGCTACCTTGTTTCCATAAGGGAATCAAATCACTAAGATTAGGATGTAAACCAAAAAAGCCATCTAAATCAATTGCACCATTACTTTCTTGAGGATAGGGAACAGCAATAGTTGGTCGAACCTGATAATATCTTGCCTCTTGATGAGGGATAATCACGTTTAAACCATCAACTGCACCACGAAGAAAAACTACCACCAAACGTTTGCGCTTAGTCGAGGGATCAACTCCTTGAGCAACCCAACTATTCAAACCTACTGGAATTAACATTCCTGCGGTTGCTAGACTTGCTGCGGTTAAAAAACTTCTTCTTTTCATCGAAATAATAATTATTTTATTTAGTTATAAATTTAGTTATAAATTTAGTTATCAACTATGTCTTGATGACTCCAAGATTAGCGGTACATCGCCTCAGGACTACCCAAAATCAGAGCTGAACGCAACTTGGGAGAAGTTTTAGCAATTACCTCTTTTGTTTGCTGAGAAATAACACCCAAATTATTTTCTAACTGTTGGTATTCCAACGAATAGTCTCGGTTTAAAGTTCCATTAGCGATCGCTGTGGCTAAACTTATTCTTTGTAACATTGCTTGAGGATTTAACCAAGCTTCTTGGGTATTTTTATAGCCAGTGGGAGGAACACACATATAAATAGGCATTGATAGCTGACCTAACATTCCCTTAATACGTTTAAAATTAGGCTGTTTAATCTCCCCCATACGAGCTAGAGAAATTACGTATTGATAAGGAGTTTTAAATTTTTGATTGTAATATTTAGGATCATTAAATTCTTGACTATGAATCAGAGTATCTAAGATAGCTTTAATATCACCATTGCTGTCGAGAAATTTCTCTGACAGTAAATCTACCAAGCTTGATGGAGGTTGATCGGCAACAAAATATTGAGCTAGTTTATAGCTGATAAAATGTGCAGTAGCAGGATGAGTTGCCAAAATATCTAGAGCTTTTTTGCCTTCTTCCACACCACTGGGAGTAATTTTGTGACCTAAAAATACTTTCTCACCTTGATCGTGACGATTGTTATTGAAGAAAAAGCCATTTTTATCTCCTTTCTTACCTTGGCGATCTACTCCCCAGCCTGTAAAAATTCTAGCTAAAGTCACAATATCATTCTGAGTGTAACCACCATCTACCCCCAGGGTATGTAATTCCATCAACTCACGGGCATAGTTTTCATTTAATCCTTTAAATTGTCCTTTTGCTCCAGGGCTATTGGGGGCAGTATTTAAATCATTATCTAAATAGAGCAACATAGCTGGATGGCTTGCCGTTACTCCCAATAAGTCACGAAAATTGCCTAAAGCATTGGTCCGAATATCATTTTCATAGTTATTTATCCATAAACTTGTGCCTCTTTTAGCGGCAAATACATTAAAATGATTAAACCAAAAATCCACCATTACTTCTTGCAATTGACGAGAAGAATAGATTGCTCTTGCTAATCGAGCTTCTGTAGCTTGCTGTCTAGTTTGAGTATTTAATTTTTTATTTTGTTGCTTTATTTTTTCTTGTTGTTGGGCAGTTAACTTTTGATTACGCAGTTTTTTGTTGTTGGAAATCAATGTTTTATAAAGTTTAGTTGGCTCTTGATTGATGAGGTCAAGTTTGGCTAAATACTTACTTAATTGGGGCGATTCTGGAATCAGTTGTGGATTAAGTTGAGACTGAATATAAGCTTCAATTCCATTAGCTTTTACCTGTTGCATTTGTTCTGAAGTTATGCCAAAGCTGATCCGCTCCAGAATATGCATTATACGAGGCTGAGATAATTCGCTATTAGCTTCGGGTTGGAACACCCAGCCCAACCATAAAATTGAGCCACAAATCAATATAAATGCCCAATGGTGTAGTTTTTGCCTCATCATAGTTGACAATTATTTTACTGCTTAAAATAGTTGTATTTTAACTAAATAAATTTTAGTTCATTTATTATTGAATTAACGGAATTTCTACTCAGCAATTATACTGAATCCTTTTGAGTGAAGTGAGTTTCAGTTTTACTACTTTTTTATTTTGCTTTTTTATTTAAAGTATCTTTGCTTCCTGCCTTAGCTTACTTAATATTTAACTAACCTATACGAATAGGATTTAGGATTATTATCTATAGCTGAAAGTTAAACT
>JASJDX010000214.1 GCA_030064975.1 Pleurocapsa sp. MO_192.B19 | reverse complement strand
TCAGTTTGCCCTTAAAAGGTCGATAGACTGTTTATCTTTCCAGTTACTTTTGAGAAATTACTTTTTAACATTATGTTATTCCCTAATTATTCTCGATCGCTTTTCCCAGAAATTTAACTAAATGCCACCGCTAAATTCTCTATTTATTCCCGATCCCAGTTTAAACTGATGAAACTAAATTCTAAATTCAGTCAAAATAGCCAAATATTATGAGCAAAAGCATCTTGATTATTGATGATGAAGAGGATGTCAAAGAGATCGCTCAAATGGGATTGGAAATGGCGGCCAATTGGAACGTCATCACCGCAAGTTCAGGAAAAGAAGGATTGAGTTTGGCGCAAAGTAATCAACCAGAAGTAATTCTCCTAGACTTAATGATGCCAGATTGGGATGGGAAAGAAACCCTAAAACAACTTAAAGCTAATCAAAATACAGCAAATATCCCCGTGATTTTAATGACTGCTAAAACTCAATCAGCGATCGCACCAGAGCTAACGGAGTTAGATTTAGCTGGTATTATTACTAAACCATTTCGTCCTCTACAGTTACCAGAACAAATTAATCAGATTTTAGCTCAAAGATGAAAAATAGAAATAGAATCAGATTCTAATGCAGAATGACTATTATTTTGGAGAGATCTAGCATTGTTATTCTCATGGTAAAAAAACCCCCGAACTCAGGTTAGGTTAACTAGCCAACGTGAGCGTCCAACGAATTTAATTCGTTATGTCTGAGAGAAACAATTTGTTTCCTAAGAGTTCGGAGTTCGTAATTCGGAGTTATGATTTTTTTAACGAAAGAATGAGGGTTTCAAGGCTATCTAACTACTATCCAAACTTGAAAAATTGCAGTTTTTAGCTTTGTCGAACTGACGTTAGCCAAGTACGAATAACAAATGACGATTAACATTCTGAAGCAGTTTGATAAACTTGTCGTTCTCGATTAATAAAAATCTCCGCTAATGCTTGATAGGCTTCAGTCCAAGCTGTCATGACTTCTTCCGTTGCTGCATCTCCCAAAACATCTTGAATTGCTTGTAACAAACATTCCCCTACAATGGGATACTGTTCTGGTAAAACGTGAGTTTTTACGTGACGATGAGCGATCTTATCTACCATTGATGTTAATTGTTCGAGATCGTCGATATGACTGGCATAGCTATACACGGCATTAGCAAGTTTGACTGGTTGACTACCATTAGCTTGTGCAGACATATCGAACTGTGCTTTCACTTCTGGATATTTGTTAAACATAATCTCGTACATCCGAGTGGTAGTTTGTTTGCCATATTTTTTGAGTACGGGGGCAGTAGACTTGACTATATCGATTGTTTTTTGGCTAATTGCTTTCTTTGCTGGAAAATGTTGGGATAAAGTCAGAACAAATGCCAAATTTTCTTTCGTTTGCACAGCGTGAGGGACATTAGCTGGCATAAACACAAATACCCCTGGGGCTAAAGCAATATCTTTCCCTTCTAGAGTTAAGTTACCTTCTCCTTCCATTACGGTTATCAAGGCGTTGCGCGTAGAAGTATGTTCTTTGATTTCTGTACCTGCTGTCAAACAAAACAAATTATATTGACTGTTGTTGTCTTGGAGTAAAACTTTATTGAGGATGCCATTGGTGGGATATTCAATTAACTCCTGAAAAGTTCCTGTAAAAGACTTGTTAAATGTTGAGATGACATTATTCATAATTTTATAAACTCCTATTTATTGCCAAACTCGATACTCTTACTCTGACATTAAGTTTCAGTCCCGTCTCTGAGGTAGCTCATGTTTAGTCAAAAACTTTTGTTGAGCAAGTATTGGACTTTGGACAAAATTTGATTTTTTGACTTTTGTTTCCCATTATGTTTGATTATTTCAATCAATATTTCAGTCAAATTCAGGACTTGGAAAACTCAGTTAAATTCAGGATTGTTGAGCTACACACTTCCATCCTCTCCGTTGTGATCGCTTTTCTGTTTTCAATTAAGCTATTTTTGTCCAAAGTCCAAGCAAGTAGTTATTTGTTCTGAAACCAGATTTAGAGATCGCCATTTACTAAAATTGCTAGAATTCCCAAAATAGTTTTCAGTTATAATAATTAAATTGGGACTATTTGCTAATTAATGCTGGTTAAAGGCTGCTCGTCAATTACTCAATTAAAACAAATCTCTATCTTTCAAGATTTAGCTACAACCCAACTAGAGAGTCTAATTCCCTACAGTTACGTTCGAGAATATCAGCAAGGTGAGATAGTAATCCACGAAGGCGATCGCATCCCTCAGCAACTTCATGCTTTAATTACAGGGAGACTAGAAATCAAAAAAACTACTGTCAAGGGGAAAGAAACAGTAGTACGTCTGATTCCAGCAGGAGAGCTTTTTGCTGCACCAGCTATTTTTGGCAACAGAATTTCTCCCGCAACGGTGATATGTCAAGTAGAATCGCAAGTATTAACTATCGATCGCGAAGCTTTATTAA
This sequence comes from Pleurocapsa sp. MO_192.B19, assembly GCA_030064975.1. Lineage (GTDB taxonomy): Bacteria > Cyanobacteriota > Cyanobacteriia > Cyanobacteriales > Xenococcaceae > Waterburya. The sequence continues at coordinate 9,921 of JASJDX010000214.1, read as the reverse complement.
AGGCGATATCTAACTCACCAGAGATTAGTTTAAGGATATTAGAAGTATTTAATCAAAGACTGCAACAACTCCACAATACAGTACACGGACTAATTTCCGAACGAGCAATAGTGCGTTTAGTTAGAATAATTCAATATTATCGCGATCGCGATGGTACTTACTCTGTAGCAGAAGGAGATCGTTTAAATATTCAACTACCTTACTATCAAATTGCTCGCAGTATTGGTATTACCTACGAAGAATGCGTGCGGTTGTTTAAAAAACTCAAAGGAGTAGTAATCTACCAAAGAGGCGGCAAAATTATTGTTAAAGATTGGGAAAAATTAGAATCAGTAAGTAACCTTGTTTAACGTGAGTTTGATGAGTCCAAAATTGACTAGTTTTTAGAGAGTGAATAGGCAATCGGCAATCGGGAACAGCTTATTCTTTCGTTTCTATTAATGAAGAATTAAACCCCAAATAAAATCTGTCGAACTCAGGTTAATTCAAGTCTCAGCTATGAAATTAAAATCTCGTCTCGATCTTACCGAACATAAACTTGCTCTTTACTTATATTCTTATAAACTTTCCACAAGTCGTATTTTCTTTCAAGCGACATAACTATTGAGTTAAAAACTGAAATAATATTAGTGGGTAGAGTTATTGGCGATCGCCTTGCAAAAATTTACAGTTAAAACTAAAATCTTGGTATAATTGTCGCTCGTATTCAACCAGTTCAAGATTGCAATTGAAAACACAATATTTTGAATCTTGTTTATTATTGGTTTTTATGGTTTTAGCTAACATCAGTGATTAATTGAATTCTGCTGTTTGAATATTCGATTTAAAGAAAATCCAAGTTCGATCTACATCAAGCCATCCCGCGCTAACGCAACGGGGAATAGTGTATCCGCCAAAAGTTTGTTCGGCTTCGACTTCGGTGATAAAAGTACTATATTGCCACTGTCCTGGTTCCCGTGCATCGCTCCATCGAGGTAGAGAAATTTCTAAGAGTTTTCCTTCAGCATCGATAGTTAAGGTTAATACTACGAGTTCATCATCTACTTGAAAATTAGCTTGAATGGTGTTTTTGGCAACCGCCTTCCAAGCCACATTGTATTGAGGCAAAAGAGCAGAGGGAAACCAGATATACTCAGCCCCCAATCTACCCGCAGCCGAGCGATTGACATCTTTACTTCTAGCATCAACCAAGGGAATCAAACCCCACAAAGAAAATTTAGTTCGACCTTGACCTCGATAGTAATAATCGGCACCGCTAAAGTTCATGCCACCTTTTCCGACGTTTGGTTGCCAAATAAATCCTGGAGAGATGGAAATAATTTGCGATGCTTTCATGGGTAGCCAATCTGCATCGGGTTTCGAGCGAAAACTTCCCCTCATTTCTATTTCGACATAAGTAGCCAAAGGCGTTCCAGGAGCGATCGCGTGTAAGAAATAACGCTGTACTGATTCGTCTAAATCTGCAACCATATCTGGATTAAAAACTAAACCTGAAGGTTGAGATCTAAGAGAACACCAGATTTCTTTAACTAAGCGATCGTATCTGAGGCGAATCAGCAGCAGAAATAAGAAAATAGCGCTCGCACCAGCGACTATAATCTGCAAGACTTTATCCATAGTTTTTTGCTTTTCGCTCTTACTATTCAACAAATACTATTCAACAAAAAAAACTTGAGAAACTTATGAGAGTTGATTGCAAAGTTTTAATTTAAATAATGAGATTGTGTCGTGCAAATTTTTAGTGGCTTAAGATTTGGGCGAGCGCTATTTTTTTGGTTATTTAAGCAGGTAGGCGTAATTACAAGAGTTTACTTTTGTAGCTATAATCTGCAAGCCATTGACTCTAAGCTTTTGTAAGCATAAAGTCTATTTTAAAAGAGATAAAAAACTGCTTTGCAGCATTACAATTCAGCAACGCTAATAATTTAATGGCACCCAGCTACTTACAATCGCGCTTTAAACAAACGTAAAAGCAGAATCGCTGAGAGCAAGATCGGGAGAAACGTCTTGTAAGGTAGCAATTACTTCTTCTCTGGCTGAAGTACCAGGATCGTAGAGCAAGTCTGCATCAATCGTTCCTGTTTCAGAAGTAAAGAAGTCCAAGATATAAAGATCTGCCGAACCTTTAAGCTGAATGGTATTGCGACTGGCGTCAAAGTCAGTAATAAATGCTAAATCAGATTCACCTACTGTGAGAGGATCGCCGTCATCATAGAAAACATTAGCTTCATCTCCTAAAACAAAGGTATTATGACCCGCGCCACCAGTTAAAATATCGACTTCGCCAGTACCAAATCCTGATAATTCATCTCCTGGATTGGAAGGATCGACGCCAACCAGGCGATCGTTGAGATGCTTCTCCCGTGCTGGGGTCGATCGCATACAGGGCATTATCTTCTCCAATGGCGAACAGGGTGTTCGTACTTTCATCTACATCCGCTCCTTTCATTGAAACTGGAAGTGTCGAGCTATCAAAAGAGGAAGTAAACTCCCCAGTTTCAGGGTCTAATATTCCCAATCCGTCCTCAACGCTAAATCCGTAGATCTGACCATCTTGATGAGCGATCGCGTGAATACCTGGTACGGATTGAGAACCAATTACCGTTACTTCTCCCGAAGTTAAATCTACTGTCGATAAAGATTCGGGGTTAAGAGGAGCGAATAAATTAGAAGCAAAAAGCGTTTCTTCTTGGGATGAATTGGGCAACTCAGATGACAATCCACTAAAATTACTTTGCAAACCCAACTGACCTACAGGTCTTGCAGTTCCTTTCAAAGAATCAATTCCATAAATAATATTGGTAGCACTGTCAATAGCATAAAGTGTAGCCATTAAATTTCACCTGATTATTTGGTTGACATTTGAGTTGAAAAATATCTGATTTGTTGTCATGCAAGTTACATATTTTTCTGTAATTTATATGACAAAGTATTTGTTAGACAAGTTACTTACTTACTTACTTTTTTTCTTTCTTTCTGACATATCTTACAAGAGGTTTTTGATTTTGTGAATATACTTAAATCACTTTTTTCCTAAAAATATTTAAGTGATCTCAGTTATTGACTTTTTTTAGAATTGTGTTAGCTTTGTAGATTTGTATTTTAAAATAATTTATCTAGCAAAAAATACACTAAACAAGATTAAATCCAGCATAAATGTATGTAAATCAATGATTTATTATTTCAGCAAAAAAAATAAATCATTAAATAAACATTTATTGTTACTCTAAAGCAAACAAAAAAAATAATACTTAATAGGAAAATTAGTATTATTGTTGTAGCGATTTTAAAGTTAAAAATAGATATTAATTGAGAGTGATAAGAGGCGATAGTGAAATGATTAATTGTGAGCAATAAAATATATCAATCTATCAGCTATTTTCGATAAACTATTAAAATGTTTTATTTCACAGTATGAATGTTTTCATCAATAAATATTAAACTGAGGTTATTGAAGAGTAACTAAATCTTTTTGGTTAAACAAACTTTGATGGTGTGAGAAATTATATATATTCTTTAAATTTATTTTATTTCCTTATTAAAGACTACAATCAAATGGATATTATTCTCTAAAATTAACTAAAAAAATTAATTTTGTTTGCTTTCTTTTTCTTTTGCTTACTTTTTTAGATAGAAAGAAATATTTTACATAACCATAAATTTATTTATTTCTGACTCAAGATATCACAGCAATTATATTTAGATAACTTCAAATAAGCCTTATGATAAATAGAATTTAATTAGACAAATTGTTTAAACTAAAAATACAAGTATTGTATTAGACCTGTCTTGAAAATAGAAGCTGGAACAACGTAAATTCGTAGATTATTCTATTTTCATCCCTGGGTTGTGAACGATAGTTCATGGCATCTCTTGCATGAATACGAAATTTAAAGCTTTCATTAATTAGAATTAATTCTCTAAATTGCTTACTAAAAAAGCATTTGAGGATTTACAAAATTATTCGCGCAAGAAGTCTATTCTAATGTTTGTTTCTTTTAAGTTGGGGATTTCTGAATGAGTGCAGTAGCAGTAGAGAATTTGACAAGAGTAGAATTGAGGAGCGCGCAGATAAAAATGACAACGATCGCAGTTTAATAACTCAACCATACCAAACATTAAGCGATCAAAAAAGACTGGTAAGTTATCCGTGTTGGCAAAAACATTGTCTAAAGGTGATGGTAGATTAAAGAGACTCGTAATAGTGGTTGAGTTAAATATTTTTGGACTAACGTAATACCAAGTCATCGATCGAGTTATTTCATCTTGATTTTAATCGCATTTTCCAAATATTTATTTTATTTGTGGGCGTTGGTGAGTGCGTAATGCTAAATCTGTATTTAAACAAATGACAGACGGTATTTAAATTCTAAAAGCTAAAAGCGCAGGGCGCTTCACGCCCAAGTCGCGAAAGTGCGACGCTTGCCTGCGAAGCAGGCTGCAGCTAAAAGCTACGCACCGTAATATTGTGTACGTCATTACTCAAATCACCAACGCCTATTTGTGTTTATTTAAGTCAAGTAAAATTTTTTCGCTAATATTTTTGGGGTTATTTCCCAATTTATGAGATTTGAGGTTATTAGTATCATTATTGATTTACCAGCGATCGAGGATATCTTTGACCAATATTTCTTTGAGCCAAACCTGAGCCACAACGGTAATAGGTAGAGCTAAAAATAACCCCAAAATACCAAAAAATACGGCAAAAGATACCTGAGAAAGTAAAGTAACAGCAGGTAATAAAGATACCTGTCGTTTCATAACAATGGGAGTAAGAATATTACTTTCAACTTGTTGAATAACAATATAAAGAATGACTACTGCTGCTGCTTTCCAAGGAGCATCTAGTAAAGCCATAGCTGTTGGAGGTATAACACTTAATACAGGTCCCAAGTTAGGAATAAAAGTCAAAATTCCTGCTAACAAGGAATTAGCTAAAGGTAGTCTAACTCCTAAAGTCCATAGACCAATACCACTGAGAATCGCGATCGCAGCCATATTGAATAATATACCAACTGCCCAGCCCCCTAGATTTTTTTCACACTTTTTTAAGATAGTTTGAACTCGTTGTCGATAAAAAGCGGGAAACATCAACAAGAAAATTTGTCTATAAGGAGCAGGATTAGCTAGTAACATAATTGTTACAACTATTACTAATAATGAGTTGAGAACTCCGCCTAATGTGCTAGAAAATAGATCAAAGAAATTACCAATTAGTCCATTTGCCCAAGATTGAATATTTTGAGTGAAAGATTCTAATCCTCTGAAATCTTCAATTAAGTCATTTGGCAATAGGTTGTTGAGCCAATTATTCCAACTACTAAGCTGTTCTAAACCGACAGGAACTAAAGTTACTAATTCTTGAAATTGCTCGATAAAAGGTGGAATTACTAAAGCAATAAAGCCAATGATAAAAATTAATACTCCACTGACAGAGATGGCGATCGCGACTTTTCTATTTAATTTAAATTTTTTCTGTAATAGTTTAACTAGTTGATTAATAGCAGTAGCAAATACAACCGCAGCAAAAGCTAGTAATAAAACTTGTTTAATACGCCACAAAATATATAAGGAAATAATAATAGCGAGAAACCCAATCAGCGTTCCCAAACGCACAATCTCAACCTCCGATTATCAAATAGTTATTAGTTATTAGTTATTAGTTATTAGTTATTAGTTATTAGCTTTTGACTTTAATAGTAAATCTGAAAATCACAACCATAATTAAACCATAAACTATAAATAGGTTTTACTGCACTTTTCAAATGAGTAGACCACAATAATGAAATTTTTAAAAGCTAAAAGCTAAAAGCTGCAGCCTGCTCCGCAGGCAAGCGCCGCACTTTCGCGGCTTGGGCGCTTCACGCCCTGCGCTGATAGCTACGAACTAGCTAATCAAAAACGGAGTCTATTCAACTGAAAACGGCTGTAAGTCCGTTTAAACGAACTCCTGTATCAGATAGAAATGCAATCTGTTGTAACTAACAAGCTAACAACTAAAAGCTTCTATAGAACTTTACCCAATATAATGATTTAAATAACTTTTGTCTTCTTTCTCAAGACTGTTTTTTAGGTTTAGATTATTACTTTCTACCAAACATAACGGGGAATAAATCCTGACAAAGACGGATAATACCAATAAAAACTGTAAAGAATTCCAAACGCCCTAAAAACATCCCGATTATTTGCGTCCACAATAAACCTACTGGGGCATCAGGAGAAGTTACGCCAATAGACAAACCAACTGTACTAAGGCTACTAGCATATTCAAACAAACTGTCAGGTATTGAATAGCCGTAAGCAGCAGTTATGATTACGCCAATAGTAAAAATTAAAAAATACAGAAAGACAAACATAGCAATAGTACGAATCTGGCGATCGCTTAAAAATTTTCGGTGTTCGCCTTGCCAGTAGTCGGCTTCGCTGATAGCATTATCTGGCAATAACATACTTTTGACTTCCCAAATTAACGCTCGATAGAGTGCATAGATGCGAAACTGCTTAATTCCTCCCGCAGTCGCCCCCGTACCACCACCAATCAACATTAAAATAATTAAAATCGTCCAGCCTAAACTATTCCAGTCGCTATAACCAACGGTAGAAAAACCCGTAGTAGATAAAGCAGTAATGGTTTCAAATATTGCTACACGGATCGACTTACCCACAGTTGGATAAAGTTCAATCCCAACACCAAATAAAATCACTAAAATACATAGGGGAATGAGTACAGCCTGTAGCCTGACTTCCCCATTGCGAATCACTGTCTTAAATTTACCTCGAAGCAAAAAATAAGCAGTGACAAAATTAAGGGTACCTAGAAGCATTAAGATAATCGTAACTATTTCTACCGCAGGAGAATCCCAATAACCAATAGAATTGCTGCGAGTCGAAAATCCTCCCGTAGATAAAGCCGCAAAAGCATGATTAACCGCATCAAACCAACCCATCCCCGCAATTACCAGGGCGATTGTACCGACTACACAATAAGCAGAATAAATACTTAAAACCAACTTAGCCGATCGCCTGACATTAGGGGCTAACTGTTCAGTTCTACCTTCTGCTGAAGTTAAACCCGAACCCACAGGTCCAGCGATCGCACTGAGAGTAATAATTGCTAATCCTGCACCACCAGCTAATTCAAGATTGCTACGATATAGTAATATTAAACGGGAAGCTTGTTCGACATCTACTACAGACAAACCCGTAGTCGTCCAACCGCTAGTAGACTCAAAAGCCGCTTGGGTGAAGTTTAAGCCTTCAAGTGCCATAAATGGGAATACTCCCACTAAGATCGCCAACAACCAGGTTAAAACGACAATTACCGCCCCTTCCTGTAGGGACAAACTGACATTGCGCTTGGGAGTAAGCGATCGCCATAAAATTAACCCAATAACAATTAAAGCAATCCCTGGTAAAGCAAAAGCCCAAGCTAGAGATAATTCCTCAGGATAGAAAAACAATGCTAGTAAAGGAGAAAAAATTACCAATCCCGCGATCGCACAGATCAAACCCGTATAGCCGATAATAGCGCGATAACGTTGCCGCAGAAAATTAGTATAACGATTAGATTTATTTTTATTTAATAGCATTTACTTGTAATTTAATTTGATTATTGATTGATCTATAGCGTTTCTCATAGTTATGAGCTACAAGATGGTCTTTAAAAAGACGAAGGAAGAGGGAAGAAGAAAATTTAAACTGTACCTCACGAGTATAAGAATTGATCTATATTTATTCCGCGCCTAATAGCCTTAATAATTGCCCATAATATTCAGGTTGACTGATGAGGATCAGGCGATCGTTTATTTCTAACACCGTATCGCCTCCTGGTACAATTACATCTTGGCGACGTAAGATAGATGCAATCAAAGTTCCTGTAGGAAGTTGTATCTCGTCGATAGTTTTTCCTGCTATCGAAGTTGATTCAGATAAGGCTATTTCAGTCACGTTAATTTTGCCTTCTGCTACTGGTAAGAGGTTTTTAATTTCGTCAGAACTTGTTTGTTGTTCGATTAGGTTAGCAATAATTTCTGTGGCGGAAAAAGCGACACTAATACCCAATTTCTCAAAGATAGGACGATTTTCAGGATCGTTTACCAAAGCCACTGTACGGGGTACACCATACTCTTTTTGAGCAATTTGACAAGCAATTAAATTATCTTCGTCATTACCAGTCAAACCCAGGACGACATCAGCTTGATAAGCACCAGCTTGAGAAAGAATAGTCGGATTACTTCCTTCACCGTGAATCACTGTTGCTTTGAGACTCCGCGAAAAAGTAACTGCTTCTTGCTGATCGGTATTAACAACTGTTATATGATATCCTTTACTAGCAAATTGTTTGGCTAGAAAATAAGCCAGTTTGCCACTACCCATTAAAATAACTCTCATTTTTTTCTTACTTTTTCCCTCTTAATTCTTAGGAATATTTGCCAAAAATTTCTCTGCTGATAGTTGGGTAGGACTGATGGTTGCAATGCCGAAATTGCGATAAATTTTTTCTCTAGCAGGATCGAAGACTCGTGCTAATACAGTAGAGACTTGAAAGATATTTTTAGCTATCTGTGCCACCATCAAATTAATATTGTCTTTGTCGGTGACAGCTAATAAACAATCTGCTTTGTCTGCTTTTGCACTACGTAGCACAGATAATTCCGAAGCATCACCAGTAATTTGAAAGCCACTAAATTCACTACTCAGATTATTAAAAGAAGATTCCCAAGGATCGATAACAACTACGCTGTTACCCTGACTACTCAGGCGAGAGGCGAGAATTGAACCCAAACGCCCACAACCAACTACTACTATATATTGAGATTGTGCCATTTATTATCAATAACCATCTACTGGGATTTATTTTATCTTGCCTTGATTAAGCAACTTTCTCTATTTTTTTGGTATCCAGACAGAAACCGAACCAGCCAAACAGGGAAAATCTGCCCAACCTTCATCATTAGTCACTATTGGTTCAGATATATGTTCAGTAAGATCGATATAAGTTTGATTAGGTTGACCGACTTCCATCCATTTTGTACCATCATCCCCATTACTTAACACCACAGCCATTCCTCCTGGGTGTTCTTCGTCACCGAGGCGCGTCCAACCGAGACAATTAGCATGATCGAAATAATCATACTGATCGCCAAAAGCATATTCCTGACGAGCGAATAAAAACTTATCTATAATCCATTGATGTTTATCGATCCAAATTTCATATTCTTGACCATCTTTGCCATAATCTTTGTAATGTGCGCCATAGTAGTCAGCGTAGAAGATGCAGGGATAACCATCTCTTCGCAATAAAATGAGAGCATAAGCCAAAGGTTTAAACCAGCCTTCAACTACAGATTCTAAAGACTGTAAAGGTTGAGAATCATGATTTTCGACTAGAGTTACGGCTAAAGGAGCTTGCTGCTTAACTAATGAGCCATCAAATATCTGACGCATATCATAGCTATTACCTGCTTTACTAGCTTCGCTAAAGTTGTAGTGTAGAGGTGCATCAAACAGAGCAATATCGCCACCAGTAACATCAATGAAATGGTGTAAAGCTTCAATATGATTAGACCAATATTCCCCTACTGCAAATAAACGCTTACCCGAACTTTGTCGTACATGATTCAGCCATTCAGGGAAAAATCCTGCTTTAACGTGCTTGACAGCATCGAAACGAAAACCGTCAACTTTAGTGGTTTCAGCGTACCATTCTCCCCAATATTTTAGTTCTCCCCTTACTTCTGGATGTTCCATGTCGAGATCACACCCCATTAAGTAATCAAAAACTCCTTTTTCTAAATCTACCTGTTCATCAAAAGTTTTGTCTTGGAAAAGATATACTGCATTGGCATCACCATCATAAGCGTTATAATCGACAGCATCAAAATGCCACCAATGCCACTCTAAACTAGAATATTTACCCTT
>JASJDX010000213.1 GCA_030064975.1 Pleurocapsa sp. MO_192.B19 | reverse complement strand
GCTATAGTCTTCTCTAACTGTTCCCCACTGTCTTTCACTGACATAAGGACCCCAACGAGTCCAATAGGCTTTGCGTTCTCTGTTTTCTTCTAGTCTTTTGGCTTCTGCGGTCATAATTTTTAATTTTTGCTCCAAATATTTGTTTTGAGGGAAAAAATCTTAAATTAGTGCTTTGGTAGTTAAAATTAAACCGACTATTGATATCGTCACAGCACTAATCAAGGAAAAATATCTTGTTGCATTACTAAATTGAGGGAAATATTCGAGCCACTGTCGGCAATACACGGCAATTAAACCGATAATTGCTAACATCAAGCCCAAGCCCAAACTAAAAGCTGCAACTAACTCCAAACCGTAAATTACTCGATGCAAAGCGATCGCGCCTAGTAGCAAAATTAACGCTTCCGAACAGGGAATCAAGCCACTAGCAACACCTAGAGTAATTAATGACTGTGGGATTGAGCTTTGATGAAAATGATGTTCGTGTTCTCGATCTTGAGGATTAAAATAGCTTTCTAGCTGCCAAAAACCGATTATGCAAATAGCAATACCACTCAGAAGACTAAATATATAGTAGAGTTGTTCGGGCAATAAATAGTGAGAAGCCAATAAAATTGATAATCCTAAGAGAAAAATTCCTAAAGTATGAGTCAGAGTTGTAACTATACTCAACCCTAATGTCTGTAGCGGAGTTGAATTAGAACCGATTAAATAAGCTGTAGCTATAGTTTTACCGTGTCCAGGTGTCAATCCATGAACAGCACCAAAGGTAAATGCTAGTGTTAATCCAGTAATAGTGAGTTGTGGAGTTAAGATCTGCTCTGTAAGGTTGGGAAGTAAATGATTTCCGTGTCCTGGATGGGCAAAGGCTGGTTCTGTTGTCATTAAAAGAAATATAGTCGTAAATAGCCCAAAAACCCAAATAAATTGATAATTATGCTGGATTTTCATAATTTTTACCTAAAGTTCGCGATTTTCATTATTGCTGCTGTAATATAACCAATAACCGATTAAAGCCAGGATGATAATTATGGCTGCAACAACCATATTGGGATAAAGAAGTATACCTAATAGATTGGGAGGTAATTCTTCTAGGTTGGCAGCGGGACTCGTACCAGGAATGAGAAGATTAACATAAAAAGAGCCCCAGAAAATTACTAGAATAGCTGTAGTTAGGGTTCTGCCTAGAAATAAGATACCAACCAGCCTTGAAACCGCACAGATAACTGTTGGGAGCGGAAGATTAACCATGAAGGCTGGTATCTTATTTTTTTGCTCCTCCCTTACCTTGATTGCAACTTCTGGTTCTGAAGAATCTCGCCATAACAACCACAACAGAATGGGAACTAAACCGACTAATAAGCTTAACAACATAACGTCATGAAATCTGCCGTGAGGATGCCAATCTGGATTAAAAACATGACTAGCGTTCCAATCAACCACAACTGATACTAGGGTAGAGACAACAACCAATACTGAAAGCAGAATCTTGGCTAATTTTTTTCTCGACATTTCTATTCCCTTAATCAAATAATTATTAAAACATTAATTGCTTTGAAAGTTTTTTATCAAGCGATCGACATTTGATTAATTTGCTCGCCAAACTATACACCAATTAGCAAAGAATGACTTTGCTCTTTCTGAAGCAAATAGCTTGACGGTTTCTAGTCCCATCCCACTACTACCGCCCATAATTACCGCCATTTTTCCTGTAAACGAGTCATACTAATCTCTGGTAAATTTATTAATTTTTACTGTTCCTGGTAATTCCAAAGCAACCCTCCATCGACATAGAAAGTAGAGCCTGTGATATATTTAGCTTCATCCGATGCGAGAAACGCTACAATACCCGATACGTCTTCTGGTTCTCCCAAACGCCCAAGAGGAATATTTTGGGTGACTTTTTTTAACTGTTCGGGGTTATTAAGTAAGTCTTCGTTAATAGGTGTGGCGATCGCGCCTGGAGCAACATTATTAATTGTAATACCCATTGAACCTAACTCTACAGCTAGGTTACGAGTAATCATTTTTACCCCACCTTTAGAAGCGCAGTAAGAAGTAAAGTGAGGAAAAGGTAGTTCTTCATGAACGGAACTAATATTGATAATTCTGCCTGGGTTATTGGTTTCTTTGAAATGCTTGACTACGGCTTGGGTAGCAAAAAATACGGCTTTGAGATTAACGTTTAATACCAAATCGTAATCTGATTCGGTGACATCCCAAAAGTCAGCACGTTTTTCTAAACCAGCATTATTAACTAAAATATCTACCCTACCAAAATGGTCAATAGTTTCTTGGACTAAATGATTAATTTGCTCTACTTTGCTCAAGTCTGCTTGCACGATCAACGCTTCAGAACCAATTTGTTCCACTTTTTCTTTGGTTTCTTTAGCTTCTTCAACCGATGAACGATAATTAATGACAATTTTTGCGCCTTCTTGTGCTAAACGTTCGCATAACGCTTGACCAATACCACCGCTACCACCTGTAATAATAGCTACTTTGTTTTCTAATTTCATAGTTGTAAACCTCTTTATTTGATCTTGAATTGTCAAACTGAAAAGCTCAAGCGCAGATAGTAATATGCTTAAACTAAAGTTATCTACCTGTCTTGCGCGATCTTGCGAAAATTTGTTGATTCTTGCTTTGGTTATAGGTGCAAGCCTTACGCCCCTAACACTACTCCTAATATGGTTGTTCGGTGCGATTTCTAAAAAACTTACCACTTTCTATCATTGATGCCTTTGTCGCTAGCCAAATGGCAGTATCTGCAACCTGTTCGGGGGTGCGAGGCGCAGACGAACCACCCATGTCGGTTAAGGAAATAAAAGCTTGAGTAATACCAATCGGACTAAAAGCATTAGTATTCATTGTTTTTGTAAGTAAGTCCCGCGAAACGGTAAGAATATTAACACCTTCATCGGGATAGATACCTGCATTATTAACTAAAACATCCAAAGAGTTTGTTAACTGACTTACACTACTAACAGCATTTTTGATACTTTCATCATCTGTAATATCAAGTTCGATAAGCTTTACTGAGTTATTATCAGTAGATAATTTGGCGATCGCATCTTTACCTTTTTCAATATCTCTAGCTGCCAGGAAAACATCGAAGCCAGTATCGAGCAATCCTTTACAGATTGCAAAACCAATACCTTTATTGCCACCTGTGACTAATGCTCTTTTTTTTGATTGAGAAGACATAGCTATCCGATAGTCCGATATATAAAAGAACTTATAACAGCACTCAACTCACTCGAAAACTAAAGCAGGAGAGAGCAGTAGATTTACAGCAGTTTTCGTGCTTGGTAGACCACATCTTTGTATTAGGCAGAAGAGCACAGGGGAGCAAGGGAGTAGAGGTGACTTGGGGACTTGGGGAAGATGGAGGAGATAGGGAAGAAGCAAAGACTAACTCCTCACTCCTCACTCCTCACTCCTCACTCCTCACTCCTCACTCCTCACTCCGAACTACTAACTGTGTTCTATTCAACTGAAAATCGCTGTAAAAAAAAAATATGTCCCTAAAAAATATCAGCAGGATCGGCGGATCGTAGTTTACGCATGGCGATCGCTCCTGAAGTGCCACACATCAGAATTGTGAGGAACAGCACCATCACAGCGCGGCTGGATTTCATGGCAATTTCTAGCAAGGTTGCCGCGTAAGAAATCTGATAAAGTCCGATGGAAACCAAGAAACCAGGAAGAAATCCCAATGCAGCTAAGATTAACGCTTCTTGCATTAGCATAATTAGCAAATAGCGATCGCTATACCCCATTGCTTTGAGGGTGGCGTATTCAGGCAAATGTTCGGAGACATTGGAGTAGAGAATTTGATAAACAATAATGATGCCTACCAAAAAGCCGACAAAGACCCCCAGATTAAAGATGAAACCCGTTCCTTGATTTGCCCAGTAATCGACTTCCAATTGCACAAATTCTGGTAAGGTCAAAACTTTAACATCATTAGGTAAACTCGCTCTTAATTGCGCTTGAACCGTTGCTAAATCTGCGTCTGCTGTGAGATGAATTAGTCCTATATCTACCTGAGTCGGATTGCGATCGCGCACCAGATTGAAAAAAGTCGAATCACTCACCAGCAAGTTGCCATCTGCACCAAAGGATGCTCCCATTTGAAACAATCCCACGGTTTCCACGACGCGATCGCTAACTTGAGCTTCTAACGTTCCTTGGGTTTGCCATAATTGAGGTATGGCACCATATTCGGGACGAGAAGCGCGATCGAATAGCACCCGATTTAACATTTGTAGTTGCTCTATATTGCCTTCCGCATCAGACAGATCGAAGGCAGCATTCAGCGGCTCGAAGCCAAAAACTAAAATGCTTTTTTTAAGATGAGTATCGGGATTACGCCAATTGGCAAAACTGACATAAACAGGATTGGCTCTGGCAACTCCATCATATGCCAGTGTTTGATGGATTCGCGTCCTCGGAAAGTCTTTCATGTCAATTAAAGTTTCGACCTGACGATTGACTACGACCAAATCACCTTGCAATTTTTGATGAGGATTGGTAGCCGAGTCGTATAAAGCATCGAGCATTCCTAGTTGAAAAAACATCAGCACATCGGCAAAGGCAATACCCCCAATCGCGATCGCTAATCTGACTTTTTCTTTCATTAACTGTCGCCATGCTAAAGGTGTTTTTTTGAATTTGAAGAGTTTAGGTCGCATAATTGCATCTCCTAAATTTATTATTTGGTAGGGGCGAACGGCCGTTCGCCCGTACAGTAGGTAGGGTGGGCAAATTTCCCCAGCTATTAAGAATAGATTTCCAATAAGCTATTTTTGCCCACCTTACGGTTAGTAGTTAGTAACTGCGGGTAGGTTGAATTAAAGAATTAACAATACCAGTTAGGAGCATGGTTAATCCCGCTACTACAAATAAAACTGTCAGATTAATCTCGCTTAAAAGACCAGATATGCCTTGGGAAAATGGCACAAGAGCAATATCAGCAAAGATTAATAAACTCATGACTCGTCCCTGCATCTGAGTGATGGTCTGTTTTTGCAACCAAGTAAGGGCAATTACATCTACCATGCCGTCACTAAATCCCATCAAGCCAAGCACGCCGTAAGCTAACCATTCTTGATTGACAAATCCTAGTACAATCGAGCCTAAGCCAAAGACATAAGCAAGGAAGATTAGTGGTTTTCCAGGATTACTTACTGACCCCATCTTGCTGGCGGTGACTGCGCCCAATAAAGCTCCCACACCCGCAGCAGCTTCTAAATAGCCAAAAACTTCTGCATTTTCCTCGAAACGAACTCTGACCAATTCTGCACATCCCACTATTAGGGGTCCCGAAGCAGCAAAACTTAGGAAAGTAACAAATAGCAGAATATTACGAAGCTCGGAATTATTCCAGACGTAGAGCAAACCTTGTGCGATCTGAGTTCTCAACTGTTGTCTGGGAGATGTCGATCGCTCTCTGGTTTTTTTACGTAATCTGACCAAGCAGATTGACAGACTTCCCAAGGCAAACAAGACAGTTGCAAACCCAAAAGTAGTAGTTAATCCTAAGATACTAATGGCTACACCAGCTAAGGCAGGGGCAATAATTGCGGTAATTTGTTCTCCACTTTCAAACCAGGCATTAGCTTTACTCAACAGGGACTTATTAACTAACCTTGGTAGCATTGCTAAGAGAGCAGGCTCGAAAAAGGCATCGGATATACCTGCTATAGCTGAAAGTACGATTAAGAAGTTAATCTGTACTGTATCAAATACCAGTAGTACCGTAATAGTAGCAGCGAGAATAGTATCGACGATCGCAAATAGTTTAACCAGCCGACTGGGGGAAGTGCAATCGCTAATTGCACCACCAACTAAGGTAAATAGTACCTGTGGTATTGTTCCTGCCATCAAGACAATTCCCAGCATCAATCCTGAACTAGTCTTTTGCAAAACTAGCCAGGTAAGTGCTACTAGCCAAAATTGTTCGGCACAAAATAGTAACGTTTGTCCCAACCAGAATCTACGAAAATTTGGAATTTGTAGCGGAGAAAGTATCATCGCAAGCTAACTCCCCATCTTGTCAATAGAGTAATTCGGTCGCTCTCTTTCTTAAACATCCTTTTCTAAAGATGGATGATGAGGTTCTCGCTTCATCGTCCAAATGCAGGGACTACCACCTGACAATTCACCCTGCCACAGAACTACAAACCCATGTTTCTGATAGAAACAAACGGCTTGTTCTGTAAAAGTAGCAAGGTAACATGGCATACCTTCCTTATCTGCCTGTTCGAGAACGGGTTGCAATAGTAAACTGCCAATTCCTTGGCCTTGATAGGTGGGTGCAACGCCCAGTAAACTTAAAGTCCAGTGAGGTTCAGTTATTTCATTAGATTCGCGTTCAATTAAGGTAGAGAATAACGATAGGTATCGCCCTAGTCTGTCCCAAACGCACTTTATTAATATCGGTTTGATAGACTTCCGCTACTACTACCATCTGCTCGGTTTGTCCTAATTCAGCAATACCATATTCTTCATTGATGGTTTCCCCAGGATGGGTATGAATCTTTAAAATTTGCCCCACTATCGGAGTACGCACGTAAGCTTGGGCTAGTTCGGTTTCCGCTCTTTTTACTTGAGCGATCGCTCGTTCGACTTCTGCTTGTGCTGTCTCTACATCTACAGGACGAACTTCAGCAATGTGGTTTAGGGTTGCTTTAGCTGCTGCTATTTGCGCTTCTAGGGTTGTAATAGTTCGGTTTTTCGTTGCTAGTGCTTCTTCTAATTGAGCGTGTGCAGTTTCCCAAACTAGGCGTTTATTGTCTCTTTGGGAAGCTGAGATTGCTCCATCTTGATATAGAGACTCATAACGGTTATATTCTGCTTTAGCTGTACGAACTTCTGATCGCCAACGGTTAATAGTCGCCTGCTGTGTAGCTATCTGTCCCCGTAATTCTGCCTCCAATTGGATAATCTGGGCTTGTTGAGCCGAAATTTCTCCAGATTTCGCACCAGCTTTTACTTGCGCTAGTCTTTTTTGAGCGACTGTGACTTCTTCTTGAGCTTCTTTTAAGGCAGCTTGAAGACGATCGCGACTGGCTAAAGTCGCTACAATTTGACCAGCTTCAACCCAATCTCCCCGCTTGACTAAGAGTTGGGCAATGCGATCGCCATCCAATGCCAAAGGTGCAAACAGGTTAATACTTCAGTTTTTGGCTCTAATCGCCCTAGAGCTGTTACTTTTCTGATAATAGGTACAGTTTGTACTGGAGAAGATGACTTATCTGGCTCTGAATCGAAAATTTTCCAGAGAAAGGTTGCACCAGTTAGGGTAGTTGCTGTAACTAGAAGCCCTATAAGCCAAGGTCTTGATGATTTGAAAGATTGGGAAAGATTCATCTTCATTTTTCTCAATGACAAAGGGGTAAAAATAATCTTACACTTTTTATTATGTCTATCATTCGTTATAAAAAAAATTTAGCCTAAAAATTTAATAACTAAATACGATTAGGATCGTAAACTTCTAACGACCAAGCTTACCAACCTGAGCATTTTGTTAGCTATCTATTTAACCGCTCTGAATAGAGCCACACAGCCTTCTGTAGAAATTTCATAAGAGCTGTATTTTTGTGACAAGAACCTATCTAATTCTCCAAGTTTATCCTGGGTATTGCAAAAAATACCTTTCTGGTTATAAATATCCATCAATTTGTTAGCCAAGTAACTTTTGACAACATCTTGTTGCAGTATGGTTGCCCCAAATAGTATCCCTTTGTCTCTTAGTAGGCGATCGATATTATCCAACACAATCAATTTTCCAGGAAAACTACCAGGCAAACAATGAAATAAATAATTTAACGAGATCGAATCAAATGGCTCTATATCTAGATCGACAGCGTCTAATACATTAAACTTATAAGTTTCTGGATTATACTTGCTTAATCTTTTCCCTGTGACTTCAAGACTATTTTGATTAAGATCCATCAATCCTAATCTTACTGATTCTGTAGGAAATCGGCAGTGTTCTAGGAAATAGCCTGTCCCCACACCGATATCCAAATGGTTAGATGTAACATTTTTATTAAAATGCTCAAGTTGTATGGCTGTGGGGCATCTCCAAATAAATTTATTCGATATCCCCAAAACCCATAAATCGTAAATAGCAAGTATCAATTTTGAATAAACAGCCTGACCTCTGTATACTTCTTCTGAGATTTTTAACGCCACAACTTTCTAACATTCCTCTATAAGTATTTACTAAGCAAAATCTAATTAGATTTAACTTACAAAGGTATTGTATTTAAGCCCACGGAAACCAACTCGCGATCGTAAGATTATTTTCCGTATATGTCTATAATGGCGATCGCTACTCTTGCAAATAAACAGACAACATTTGGGCTAGTAGTTCCATTTGCTCCTTGATAGAAACCGATTCGGGATCGAAGGCTCGTTGAGAAATTAAACCATCTATGAGACAGGAGACATGATTGACGATTGCCTTATTATCTATACTGAGAAACTTCATTATTTCTTCTTGATAGCGTTTGTAAGAACGTTTAACTGCTTCAACAAGCTGTTGTTCTTCTAAATCTGGCTGTTGAAAGAAATTAATAAATAGTAAAGTTTGCTTGTAAAAGTAATCTTCATTTTCCGCGATAAATTGACCAAGAGCCAGTATTCTTTCTTTGATGGTTTTTAAGCTTTGAGCCTCAATTTCATCAGTTGCACGGAGAATATCCTGCTCGGTTATTTCTGCGATTAATTGTCTAAATAGCTCTTCTTTGCTGGCAAAGTAGTGATAAAGAGTTCCTGTAGACACACCAATTTCTTGAGCTACCTGTCGCATAGTTAGCGAGCCATATCCTCTCTGAGCAAATAGATCGAAACACTTCGTCAGGAGTTCTTTACGATAGCGATCGTGGTTAACAATTTTCGGCATGAATAAGAAAGACTATTAATTAATTTATTACGCTTTTATTATATCTAACATTAGTTATAAAAAAAATAAGACCAAAGCTAGTCTCTCTCAAATGATCGATCGCGATCAGGTTAGAGTCGATGGGGGCTATTAAGACCCCGCACCTCTCTGTTCGATCCGAGCGTGCCGTTTTCACTGCACTCGGCTCTCGAAACTCTTAGCTTTTGCTTTTGCTCATGTGCTGATATTGGTGGCAGGATTGATGTATTGCTACAAGATTTTCCCGTTTCCAATTATCATGATTTCCATCTACGTGATGTAGGTGTATTTTTTCTTCGCTTGTGAATTTAAGTCCGCAAGCTGCACATGAATGGTTTTGCCTTTGTAAGGCAGAAGAGATATGTCCGTCGTAGAGTTGGCTTTTACGCTTACTCCAATAGGCTAAGTCTCCGTCGTATGGTGACTTATCCCCTCTGACATTGACGAATCTATTTTCGGAGTAAGGAACAGATGGGAATGATTTATCTATTAATTTCTTAATAGTGTATCGGTTCTGTTTCTTTTCCTTGTTGAATACCTTTTTCGCTCTTCTTTGTATGGAGTAGAGACTATTTTTAGCCCCATCCATTTTGCAGTAGCAATGGTAATTTTTCCAACCTCTTACAATGGGGGCTAATTTATTAGCTTTGACCATTGCTCCATAATTCGAGCAGTTGATGATAGATTTTGCTTTCTTACGGAATGCCTTGTAGTTATCCTCACTAGGACGGCTTCTAAACTTTCCGTTTTTCTGGACTTTAAAGTTCCAGCCCAGGAAATCAAATCCATCTGTCGTTGCGGTTAGCTTGGTCTTTTGCTCACTGATTTCCATGCCTCTTACAGCTAGGAATTTCTTCACTTCATCAAGTATTGCGTTAGCATTATCTTTGGGTTTAAGGATAAACAACATATCATCTGCATAGCGGATTGAATTATGTATTTCCTCTATTCCGTTGAGAGCTATATTGGCTAAAAGTGGGCTGGCCACACCACCTTGGGGTGTTCCTTGTTCTGGAAAACCTACATTGATTCCAGCTTTGAGACATCTGAAGATGCCAAGCTTTAACCCCTTAGGGGCAATTAGATTCTCCATAATAGATTTGTGGCTTATTCTGTCGAAGCATTTCTTAATATCTAATTCGATAATTCGCTTTTGACTACCATTAGATTGAGAGCGTAGGTTGTTGAACAGTACTTTCTGAGCATCGTGTGCTGAACGTCCCGTTCTGAATCCGTAGCTTCGAGAATGAAATGTTGCTTCGTGGGCTGGTTCTAAGGCGAATTTGGCAATTGCTTGCCATGCTCTGTCGCTAATAGTGGGAACTTTGAGAATACGTTTTGTTCCATCCTTTTTGGGGATTGGTATTTCCCGTAATCCTTGATGTTTCCAGTTATTAACGGTTAACCTTAGAGTTTCTTCGAGTTCAAACCGTTCCTTAAATGTAAGGGCTAGTTTTCCATCTATTCCAGCCGTTTTCTTGCCGTTATTTAGCTGCGTTACTTGACGTATCGCCAGAAATCTTGCTGCTTGAGACTTCAGAATCAGTTTTTGCCATGACTTTGCTTTCCGCTTATCTCCTGCCCTAACTGCTTTGTATACTCTCCTTTGTAGGCGGAATAGGCTTCTCCGAAATTGCTTCCAGGGAAGGTTCATCCACGATTCACTATTGAGGAACTCAATGTGTCTAATCATGCTCTCTTCCGGTTTGTATATTCTGAGTTCCTCAAGGCAGTTACGCCTTGTCCTACCCAAGCTTAGGGATTTAATCCTCTCGTCTGGTCTACCATGAATACGACCTATTCATAGACCCTAAGCTTGTTTTTATTCGTTCCGTCCGATTGATTATTTTGTTCCTTTAGGTAGAATCACTTCAACCACTCTGAATCCCATACTCTAGCCAATACCGCTTCGATAGCTTGGCGGGACGTTAACTCAGGTGAGGTAGGATTAGGATATAAAACCCTTAGAGATTGCATCCTCCTGTGCCTAGGTTGCTTTTCTAGATTCTGTTTTACCTTGGGAACTCCCCGTTAGCGTCAGTGTGCGCTGCAATTACGCTCTGATTACGCCCTGTTACCCGCTTCACCCTCCAGATTTCCGAGTCTGGTCAGTGGGGTCAGATTGGGAGTCTCTTTAGAGTTTAAGAGGAGAGACTTACACTCTCATCAATCGGGCAGTTGTCATCTAGTTGTTCTAGATGCCCCAGTTTATATGAGTTTCCCATTTTCACTGAGAACGAACCGCACCGAAGCCTGCCACTGCGTGATCGCGCCTCGATCACAAGTTCCTCAACTTTTTGGCTCAAGATTGAAAGTAAGCAATAGGATGTGTCTTTATTGCCAATGATGAAGACTCATAATGCTATTGATTGCAACAGCAAACGGAGACGTACAGATACTATCTAATTGTTTATAGGAGTTTTCCTATGTTAAACAGAAAAATCGTTCTCTTAGATGGAAGAGGGACTGGGGATGAAGACTTATTACCAATTTTAGACATTCTCCTCAATGAGTTGCATACTAGTAGCGCGGCAGTACAAACTTTCTCATTGAGAACAATCAAAATGGGCTCTTGTTTCGGCTGCTTCGGCTGCTGGGTTCAAACACCAGGGATCTGTCTGGAACCTGATATGGGACGTAACATTGCTCGGGCAGTTATCCAAAGCGAATTGACTATTTTATTTACCCCAGTTACCTTCGGAGGTTATTCATCAGAAATTAAGAAGTGTCAAGATCGCTGGTTGCCATTAGTCCTCCCTGATTTTGGTATCTACCATGATGAGGTACATCACCGACCTCGATATAAAAAATATCCCAGACTGGTTGGTATTGGCATTCAACGTCAGCCCAATGATGTGGAAGCTAACCTATTCAAAGTTTTGGTCGGACGCAACGCCCTCAACTTTCATTCCCCCACCTACGCGGCTGATGTTGTCTTAAGTAGTGACGATCCAGACAAGCTGCGTCAGCAACTTCATACAATTTTAGTTAGGACAGATACTTTTCCTGAAAGTAATCAAGTCGCATCCCTGATACCGCTCGCTGAGATAGCTAATGTTAACGTTCCACCAAGGGAAGTCCCTGGTCGAGCATTATTGATCGTTGGTAGCCCGAAAGTGACATCTCCCAGCACCTCCGCCGCCTTAGGCGGATACGTGTTAAACCAACTCAAACAACGGGGTTGGGATGGTGAATCATTTGTACTAAGAAAAAATCTGT